>JACMKK010000067.1 GCA_014380115.1 Luteimonas sp.
ACGCTGCCGATGTCGCTGGTGGGCGCACGCAGCGCCGCGGTGGATCTGAGCTACGGCGAGGCTGCGATCCCGTTCCTGGCGTGGGCACGCGCCGCTGGCGCACGCGATGTCGTCGACGGCCTCGGCATGCTGGTCGAACAGGCGGCCGAGAGTTTCGCGCTGTGGCACGGCGTGCATCCAGATACCGACGCAGTGTATGCCGACCTGCGCGCGCGCAATGCCGCGCTGGTCACAGCCGACTAATGCAGGGCCGACTGATGCAATGCCGCGATCGCTGCGGCGCCTGCTGCATCGCGCCGTCGATCACCTCGCCGATTCCAGGCATGCCGTTCGGAAAGCCCGCCGGCATTCCTTGCGTCCAGCTCGATGACTCGTATCGCTGCCGGTTGTTCGGCAAGCCGGAGCGACCCGCGTTCTGCGCCTCGTTGCGGCCGCAGGTTTCGATGTGCGGAGCGGATCGTCCAGCGGCCTTCGCGATTCTGCATGCGTTGGAAATCGCGACCGCTCCCGGCCTGCTCGATCAACCTGGAGCTCGATAGCTGCGCCCTTTGAAAAAGGGGGCTGGCATGCGCGAAGCGCATGACGGGGGATGTGCTCTTGCTCTTGCGTGACAAGGCGCGTTTGGCTGACCGCGAAAAGCAAATCCCCCGCTTGGCGCCGCGCGCCGCGCCACCCCCTTTTTCAAAGGGGGCAACCGCGATGCCAACAGGGCCGTCCGCAATGCGAGAGGCCACTCCGAAGGACTAACCGGCGTCGCCGGCGAGGTACTCGTCCTTCAATCGCACGTAATGCTGCGCGCTGTAGTACAGCGCCTCGATCTCGGCATCGCTGAGCCTGCGCGCCAGGCGCGCGGGGTTGCCGAGCCATAGCTCGCCCTCGCCGACCACCTTGCCCGGTGCGACCAGCGCGCCGGCGCCGACGAAGCCGTGCTTCTTCACCACCGCGCCGTCGAGGATTACCGCACCCATGCCGATCAGCGCTGCGTCCTCGATGCGACAGGCGTGGATGATGGCCTTGTGGCCGATCGTCACGTCCTCGCCGATCACCGTGGCGAAGCCGCCGAGTTTCGCGTGCGGCCCGTCGTGGCTGACATGGATCACGGTGCCGTCCTGCACGTTGCTGCGCGCGCCGATGCGGATGAAGTTGACGTCACCGCGCACCACGGTCATCGGCCAGATCGAGACGTCGTCGCCGAGCACGACGTCGCCGATCACGGTCGCGGCGGCATCGATGTAGGTGCGCGCGCCGAGCGTGGGGAGGACGCCGCGATAAGGTCGAATCCGGTTCATGGCGTAATTGTAGGGCGGGCCCCGGCCCGCCGCTTTCCACCGGCCCCGAAATCGCGCCGAAGCCCGCCGCTTTTCTCGGGACGAAGAGCGGCGGGCCGGGGCCCGCCCTACAATTCAGGCATGGACACACCTGTACAGACGACTGCCGCCGAATTGGGTCCGACGCTCGACCGCCTGCGCGCAGCCTGGCGATCGCGCAGACCCGACTGCGCGCAGCGGCTCGACGACCTGGCGCGTCTGCGCGATGCCGTGAAAGCCGGCACCGACGCGATGGCCGCGGCGGTGAGCGCCGACTTCGGCCATCGCTCCACGCACGAGACGCTGGTCGCCGATGCGATGACGGTGTTGAGCGAAATCGATCACCTGCGCAGCCACCTGCGCGGATGGATGCGGCCGCGACGCGCCGACGTCGGCTGGAAGCTGTGGCCTGCGCGCGCGCAGGTGCGGCGCGAGGCGGTCGGCGTGGTCGGCGTGATGTCGCCGTGGAACTATCCGGTCAACCTCGCGCTGATCCCGCTGGCGACGGCGATCGCCGCCGGCAACCACGTCTTCCTGAAGCCGTCGGAACACACGCCGCGCACCAGCGCATGGCTGCGCGGCCTGCTGGCCGAGGTGTTTCCCGCCGATCGCGTCGCCGTCGCGCTCGGCGACGCCGAACTCGGTGCGGCCTTCTCGGCGTTGCCGTTCGACCACCTCGTGTTCACCGGCTCCACCGCGGTGGGCCGCAAGGTGATGGCCGCGGCCGCGCCGAACCTCACGCCGCTCACGCTCGAACTCGGCGGCAAGTCGCCTGCGATCGTGGCGTTGGATTTCCCCACCGACGTCGCCGCCGCACGCCTGGCGACGGGCAAATGGTTCAATGGAGGACAGACCTGCATCGCGCCCGACTACGTGCTGGTCGAGCACAGCCGCCGCGATGCGCTGGTGGCGGCGCTGCGCGCGCAGGTCAAGGCGCGCTACGGCAACTTTGATGTGCGGACGTCCGGCGACGGCGACGACTACACGCGCATCATCAGCCAGGCCCAGTACCGGCGCCTGCGCGGCTATCTCGACGACGCGCGCGCGCGCGGCCTCGAGGTGATCGAACTCGCCACCATCGATCCCGTCCGCGCCGATGCGCAGCGCCTGATCGTGCCGACGCTGGTGCTCGAGCCGGGCGACGACGCCGCGGTGATGCAGGAGGAGATCTTCGGCCCGATCCTGCCGATCCGAAGCTATCGCGACCTCGACGAAGCCATTGCCCATGTCGAGGCGCACGACCGGCCGCTGGCGCTGTATCCCTTCAGCCACGACCGCGCCACGATCGAGCGAATCCTGTCGCGCGTGCTGGCCGGCGGCGTCACCGTCAACGACACGCTGCTGCATTTCGCCGCGAACCAATTGCCGTTCGGCGGCATCGGCGCCAGCGGCATGGGCGCTTACCACGGCCGCGCCGGCTTCGACGGCATGACCAAGGCGATGCCGGTACTGTGGCAGTCGCGCTGGGCCGCGAGCGACCTGCTCAAGCCGCCCTATCGCGGCTATGTCGACAGGCTGATCCGGATGCTCGCGCGCTAGGGCAGCCGGCATGATCGGCGAGCAAGCGAACGAAGACGTGCTTTTGCCCCCTTGGAAAAAGGGGGCAGCCAGGCGCGCAGCGCCGAGCGGGGGATTTGCTGTTCGCGGTGACTCCGACGGCCCGCAGGCCCAGCACAAAATCAAGAGCAAATCCCCCGTCGTGCGCGGCCGCGCGCCGTGTCAGCTTCGGAAGAACGCCTGCAGCGCATCGATCGTGCGCTGCACACCGGCATCGTCGACATCCAGGTGCAGCACCATGCGCACCGTTGGTGTGTAGCCGATCGACAGGCGCACCTGCGCGGTGTCCATGTGCGTCTTCAAGGCCTGCAACCGCGACGGCGGCACGTCGATGAACACCATATTGCTGTGCTGGCCGAGGACTTGCAGCCCGGCAAGGTCGGCCAATGCCGAGGCCAGGCGCGCAGCGCGCGCGTGGTCGTCGGCGAGGCGCGCGACGTGGTGATCGAGCGCGTACAGGCCCGCTGCGGCGAGGATGCCGGCCTGGCGCATGCCGCCACCGGCCATCTTGCGCAACCGGCGTGCCTCGTCGATCAGCTTTGCCGTGCCGAGCAGCACCGAGCCGACCGGTGCGCCGAGTCCCTTCGACAGGCAAACCGAGACGCTGTCGAAATGCGCCGCGATCGTACGCGCCGCGACGCCTTGCGCGACCGCGGCGTTGTACAGGCGCGCGCCGTCGAGATGCAGCGACAGGCCGTGGCCATCGCAAAGCGCGCGCGCGGCGACCAGATAGTCCAAAGGCAGTGCACGTCCATGCCAGGTGTTCTCCAGGCACAGCAGTCGCGTCCGCGCGAAGTGCGCGTCGTCGGGCTTGATCGCGCGCTCGACCACGTCGAGCGGCAGCGTGCCGTCGGCGGCCTGCGGGATCGGCTGCGGCTGGATCGACCCGAGCACCGCCGCGCCGCCGCCTTCGTACTTGTAGGTGTGCGCGTCCATGCCGACGATGTACTCGTCGCCGCGCTGGCAATGCGCCATCAGCGCCAACAGGTTGGACTGCGTGCCGCTCGGCACGAACAGCCCGGCCTGGAAGCCGAGCTCGTCGGCCAGCCGTTGCTGCAGGGCATTGACCGTCGGGTCCTCACCGTAGACGTCGTCGCCGACGTCGGCCTGCATCATCGCCTCGCGCATCGCGGGGCCGGGTCGGGTGACGGTGTCGCTGCGCAGGTCGATCCAGTCCATGCCGCGATGGTAAGGCCGGATGCCGTCCGCCGGCACGAGTGATTAAACTGCGGCCATGAAGATCGCCAGCTGGAACGTCAACTCGCTCAACGTGCGCCTGCCGCACCTCGAACAGTGGTTGCGCAGCGCGGAACCGGACGTGGTCGGCATCCAGGAGACCAAGCTCGAGGACGCACGCTTCCCCGACGCGGTGCTGGCCGGGCTCGGCTACCGCACCGTGTTCGCCGGCCAGAAGACCTACAACGGCGTCGCTTTGCTCGCGCGCGACCATGCCTGCGAGGACGTGGTCCGCGGCATCCCCGGTTTCGACGACGTGCAGCGCCGCGTCATAGCGGCCACGATCAACGGCGTGCGCATCGTCAACCTGTACGTGGTCAACGGCCAGGATGTCGGCACCGAGAAGTACGACTACAAACTGTGCTGGCTCGAGGCCGTGCACGGCTGGCTCGCCGACGAGCTGCGCGCGCATCCGAAACTGGTCGTACTCGGCGACTTCAACATCGCCCCCGACGCACGCGACGTGCACGACCCGGCGGTCTGGAACGACGCGCACATCCTGACCTCGAGCGCCGAACGCGCCGCGCTGCAACGCCTGCTGGCGCTCGGCCTGCACGATGCCTACCGCCTGCACCACGACGAGGCCGGCGTCTTCAGCTGGTGGGATTACCGGCAGGCCGCCTTCCGCCGCAACCTGGGTCTGCGCATCGACCTGACGCTGGTGTCCGAGGCGTTGCGCGCGCAAACCGTCGCCGCCGACATCGACAGGGAGCCACGCACCTGGGAGCGTCCGAGCGACCATGCGCCGGCGTGGGTGCAGTTGGCTGCTGTGTGAGCGCCTCGCGCCGGTAGGAGCTGACGCACAAAAACAAAGGCCCGGCATGCCGGGCCTTTGTCGATTCCGCGGAACCTTGGGTGCGACTTAGCGCACGCGGCCGCGGCGGAACAGGTTGACGATGGCCAGCAGGATGATCGCGCCGATCAGCGAGACCACGAAACTCATCACGGTAAAGCCATCGTTGATGGAGCCCGCTCCAACCAGTGGACCGATCAGCCAACCGCCGACGAACGCGCCGACGATACCGACCACGATATTCAGCAGGATGCCCTGCTGCGCGTCGGTCTTCATGATCATGCTGGCCAGCCAGCCCACGATGCCGCCTACGATCAACCAGATGATGATATTGACCATGCTTCGGACTCCTCGAATGAATAACGAAAGGGTTGCTGCCGCATCCCCTGCGTGGGGGGCGGTGGCAAGTCTGTCCGGGCCAGTGTGACGGTCGTGTCAGTTGCGGCCGGCCCGCGCGCCGCCGCCGATCCGTCGGGTCATGCAGCGCCAAGTCAGGCCATGTCGCGCTGCAACAGGCGCAGCAGCTCGTCGCGTGGCAGCTTGCCGGTGGCGTTGCGCGGCAAGGCGTCGACGCGGAGCAGGCGACGCGGCAGGAACACCGGGTCGATGCTGTCGCGCAGCACGCGCATGATCGAGGCTTCGTCGAGCATCGGCGCGACAACGAGCGCGGCAATACGGCGCACGCCGTTGCCTTCGCGCTCGTCGAGTTGCAGCACCACGCCATCTTCGACGCCGGGAACCGCGAGCAGGCAACGCGTCAGGTCGCCGAGCGATGCGCGCTTGCCGGCGATCTCCAACAAATCTTCCTGGCGACCGCGAAGCCGGAAGGCACCGTCGCCGTCGACTTCGACCAGGTCGGCCAATGCCACCGGTGCAGGCAAGTGCGCGGCATGCACCAGCGTGCCGTCGGGTTGCGGATGCACGCGCACGCCGGGCAATGGCGTCCAGCGTTCTTCGATCGCGGTGCGGCGACGCGCGATCACGCAGGTTTCGGTGGAACCGAACATTTCGCGCACTTCGCAGCCGAAGAGCGCTTCGGCTGCGGCCGCCAACGCCTGCGGCAGCGGCGCGGTGGCCGTGACGATCGCGGCGAGCGCAGGCAGGTCGACACGCGATTCGACCAGCGCGCGCAGATGCACGGGCGTGGTCACGAGCAGGCGATGCGTGCGGGCATCGCGCAGCGCGGCGGCCACATCGCCGGGAAAGAACGGACGCGCGCCATGCACGGCCGCGCCGCCGAGCAACGGCAGCAGCACCGACAGTTCCATGCCGTACATGTGCTGCGGCGGCACCGTGGCGACGATATGCGGCGTGGCACCGTCAGGCCACAGGTCCTGCAGCGCGGCCAGGTTCTGTGCGGTGCTGGTGCGGAAGCTGTTCCAGGTCTTGGCGTTGGGCTTGGGGCAACCGGTGCTGCCGGAGGTGAACCCGATCGCCACCAGCGCTTCACCACCGATGTGCGGCGACGGCCCGTCGAGGCGCGGCAGAATGTCCGGCATGCGCACGTGATGCTGCGGCAGCAACGGCAAGGCGCCATCGCTGACGCAGTCATCGCCGATGCAGTAGCTGTCCGGATGCTGACGCTGCACGCCCTCGATGGCGGCCGGCGCGCGCGACGGCGGCAACAAGGTGGTCTGACCACGCAGGGCGACCGCGCAGAACGCGACCAGGAAACGGTAACGGTCGTCGCACAGGTTGATCGCGTAGCGCGCCTCGGGCAGCGTCGCGGCCACGCCGCGCACTTCCGACAGGAACGCATCGAGCGCGATGTCGCCGCGCGCGTCGAACGCGATCGCCCGCCGGCCGTCGCCGACGGCCAGAGGCTGCGCGTGCATGGACATCGCCAGAAGCGACGGACTGGTCTGGATGACGGCTGACATTGGCTGCGTTCTATTCCATGGCGACCTTAGCCGCCATCCCCTGAATCCCCGGCTTAGCTTACGCTGGCCGCCCATTTCGCTCCATGGCGGCCCTTCGTTCATGTCCCGACCGGACTCCGACCCGGACCATCGCCGCGGCCCGATTCGGTGGACCTGGCGACCGCACCTGCGCGGCGAACCGGCCGAACGCCTCGCCCGCGACTGGCTTGCGCCGTGGATCGGCATGGCCGGCGACGAGCGGCCGCTGCCACGCAACGCGCACGGCCGGCCCGTGATCGCCTCGCGCGATGGCCGCCACGACGCCAGCTGGAGCCACAGCGGCGACATTCTGCTGATCGCCGTGGGAGAAGACGTGGACGTGGGCGTCGATGTCGAACTGCTCAAGCCGCGCAAGCGCGCACTCGAGCTGGCCCGTCGCTACTTCACCGCGGACGAAACCGCGTGGCTGGCCGCACAAGCCGCCACGGCACGCGACGAAGCCTTCGTGCGCCTGTGGTGTGCGAAGGAAGCCGTGCTCAAGGCGCATGGCCGCGGATTGGCCTTCGGGTTGCACCGGCTCGCCTTCGTCGAGCGCGAGGGCGCGTTGACGCTCGCCGCCACGGCGCCGCAGCTGGGCGCGCCCGAGACATGGACCGTGCACGAGTTTGCGCCCCTGCCTGGTTATCGCGCGGCGCTGGCGTGGCGTGCACGGCGCCTGGGCGATACTGGCGACGCATGACCGCCGCACTGTCGCCCGACGTCCACCGCGATCTCGAACGCGGCATCGCCGCACTCGGCCTCGACGCCGCGCTGGCACCTCCGTTGCTGGCTTACCTGACCCTGCTCGATCGCTGGAACAAGACCTACAACCTGACCGCGATCCGCGACCCGCGCGAGATGGTCGGCAAGCACCTGCTCGATTCACTGGCGATGCTGCCGTTCGTGCGCGAGGTGACGACGCTGGCCGACCTGGGCACTGGTCCGGGCCTGCCAGGCATCCCGCTGGCGATCGCACTGCCGTCGCTGCAGGTGACGCTGGTCGAATCCAACGGCAAGAAGGCGCGCTTCCTGCGCGAGGCTGTGCGCATGCTCGCGCTCGGCAACGCGCGGGTGGCCGAATCCCGCGCCGAAGCGCTGGCCGAACCCGGCGCCTACGCAGCGATCACCGCGCGCGCGCTGGCCACGTTGCCGGACATCCTCGCCGTCGGCGGCC
>JACMKK010000465.1 GCA_014380115.1 Luteimonas sp.
CCCGCAAGCGGGAGAGGTGAGCTGGTGCCGTGCGGGACCGGGTTTTCACGAAGACGCTTGCTGCGACGTCGCGAGCGGCTTCGATCGATGTACCGCGATCGGAAACGCCCTCACCCATCCTCTCCCGCAAGCGGGAGAGGTGAGTTGGTGCCGCGCGGGACCGGTTTCGATCGGTAACCGTCGATCCTTGCGCTTCCGCTTCGGAGCGACTTGGTTTTTGGGTGGCGGAGCCGGCCGATAAGCCGGGTTCTGTCTTGGACAGTCATTCCTCTAGGCGCAACGTCGCCGTTACGCTCGAGCAACCTACCCGGACCCGACGCGGGCCACGTCATAGGGTCCCTATTTGGTCTTGCTCCCGGTGGGGTTTGCCGTGCCGGCCTGTTGCCAGGCTCGCGGTGCGCTCTTACCGCACCATTTCACCCTTGCCACGCGCGTCTTGCGACGCCGTTCGGCGGTATCTTTCTGTTGCACTTTCCGTCGGCTCGCGCCGCCCAGGCGTTACCTGGCACCGTGCCCTGTGGAGCCCGGACTTTCCTCGGCACCCGCATCCATCGAAATGGCTGCGGATGACGCGACTGTCTGGCCGACTCCGCCACGGCCAGTGTCTCACGCGCGGCGGCCGCGAACCCTAATCGCTGCCATACAGCGCCTTGCGCGGCGCGCCGCTGAGTTCGGCGGCGAGCTTGGCGGCGGTGGATGGCGGCAGGTGTTCGCTCAGCTTCGCGTAGAGGCGCCGGCCCTCGATCACCTTGGCATCGGCTTCTTCGCCGATGCCCTGCACCAGCACCACGAACTCGCCCTTGCGCTGGTTCGGGTCGGCGTCGATGCGGGCGCGCAAAGCTTCCAGGGGGCCGTCGAGCACGGTCTCGAACAGCTTGGTCAGCTCGCGCGCGATCACGGCGCGGCGCCCGGCGCCGAACACGGCGACGAGATCGTCCAGTGCATCGGCGATGCGATGCGAGGATTCATACAGCACCAGCGTGCGCGTCTCGCTGGCCAGCTGGGAGAGCCGTTCGCGCCGCGCCGCAGCCTTGACCGGCAGGAACCCTTCGAACACGAAGCGGTCGCTCGGCAATCCCGCGACGCTCAAAGCCGCGATCACCGCGCTGGCGCCGGGTATCGGGCTGACCCTGATCCCGGCCTCGCGCGCGGCACGCACCAGCCGGAAGCCGGGATCGCTCACCAACGGCGTGCCCGCGTCGGACACCAGCGCCAGCGCATCGCCACCGCGCATGCGCGCCACCAGCTTGTCCGCCAGCTCGGCCTCGTTGTGCTCGTGCAGCGCGATCAGGGGACGCTCCAGCCCGTAGTGCGACAACAGTTGCCGCGTGTGGCGCGTGTCCTCGGCGCAGACGGCTGCGACGCTGCGCAGCGTGTCGAGCGCACGCGGCGAGAGGTCGCCGAGGTTCCCGATCGGCGTGGCGACCACGTAGAGCGTGCCGGCGCCCGGCACGGCTGCGCTGGGGGTGGCCGCATCGGACGTGGCATTGGCGGCAGCCTTGGGCATCGGCGATGACATCCTCTTGTTGACGTGCGGGTGGGTAGAATCCTAGCTGTTCCCACATGGACGGCGCCGATGCCCCGCGTGACCAGCCCCAGCCTGAACCGCTTTTGCATGATCCCCCGCCGAACCACGGGGCATGCGACTTCGAGCTTGCATGCGACCAGGTTTCTGCTGGTCACTGCGGCGCTCGCAGTAGCGTTGGCCAGCTGCGCGACGGTGCAGGTCAGCGGTGCACCGTCGCAGCCCGACGCCGTCGCATCCGACCCCGCACGCGCCGCCCACTGGCATTTCGATGCCGGCAACCGCCCGCCCGCCGAGCGCGATGGCTACCGTCCGCCGGTCAAGCTGGCGGTCCTGCTGCCGTTGTCCGGCGCCCTGTCGACGGCCGCCGCGCCCGTGCGCGACGGCCTGCTCGCCGGCTATTACGGCGAACAGCGACGCCGTCCCGAACTCGTGTTCTACGACACCACGGGCACGCCGGCCGGCGCGGTCGCGGCCTATGCCAAGGCCGTGTCCGAAGGCGCCGACCAGGTGCTCGGTCCGCTCGGCCGCGACGAAGTGGCCGCGGTGTTCCGCGACGCCCAGGTCACCGTGCCCGTGATCGCGCTCAACCGCGGCGTGGCCACGCCGCCCGCCAACAATGCGAGCTTCTCGCTGGCACCGGAAGACGAGGGCATCGCTGCGGCCGAATACCTGCTGTCGCGCAATGCGCGCCGCGTGCTGGTGTTGAGCAACGGCGACGACGGCGCGCGTCGCAGCGTGAATGCCTTCCGCGAGCGCCTGCAGGCGCGCGAGGGCAGCATCGTCGACACCATCGCGGTGGTCGGCGACAAGCCGGCCGACCTGACAGCGGCCTTCCTCGCCTCGGCGCAGAAGGAAGGCGGCGTCGATGCGGTGTTCTTCGCAGTGAAGAGCGCACAGGCGCGCGTCGTCGCACCGCAGCTTTACGCTGCAGGCCTTGGCGGCAAGCCGCGCGTGGCGACTTCGCAACTCGCGTCCGCCGGCACCAAGCCCGAGCAGAACATCGGCCTCGACGGCATCGCGTTTCCGACCGAAAGCTGGACCGCCGGTGGCATGCGTGCACTGCCGCCTGCTGCCGGCGTCGGCGCGCAACTGCCGACCGCGCGCGGCCCGGCCGCCAAGCTGTTCGCGTTCGGCTATGACGCCTGGCAGCTGACCGCCTACCTCGAGCACCTCGCCAACAGCGGCAGCGCCAGCCTGCAGGGCGCGACCGGCGTGCTCAGCATCGATCCGACCGGCAACGTGCTGCGGTTGCCGGCATGGTCGACGTATAGCGGCGGTGTCATGGTGCCGCTGACGACCGGTAGTGGCGGCTGATCGCCCGCAGCCGATCGATCGCCGCGCGCGCGGCGCCAGCGTCGAAGCCGCGGCCCGCGAGTATTTGCTGCGTGCAGGCTTGCGCGACGTCGCCGCGAATGCGGCGTATCGCGGCGGCGAGCTCGATCTGGTCATGTTGGAAGGCGCCACACTGGTCTTCGTCGAAGTGCGCTACCGGCGCGACGCGCGCTTCGGCGGCGGTGCCGCCTCCGTCGACGCGGGCAAGCGCCGCAAGCTCGTGCACGCAGCGCAGGCCTTCCTGCATGGGCATCGCGAGTTCGCGACGGCAGCGTGCCGGTTCGACGTGATCGATGCGAGCGGTGATCCGGAACATCCGCACATCGTCTGGTTGCGCGACGCGTTTCGTGCGGACGACATCTGATCCTGTTTTGAAAGGCGGTGCCGGGCTTGGCTCCCTCCCCTGCGACGGCAGGGGAGGGCTGGGGAGGGGTGTCTTCAGGTCGCTTGCTTCCGCGCCGCAAGGCAGCCGCGTTCGCGCCTTGCGCGAGAGCTTTTCTCCACAAACGAAGCGAGCGTCATGTCACTAGATTCTCGCTTTCGCCCGATTGCGAGCACCTGCGTGTATCGACGCGCGCCAATGTGCAGCCCCTACAATGCCACCCATGGCCGCCCTGCCCGCTTCGCTCAACGACGAACTTGCCGCCCTCCTCGGCGACGGCTGGCGCGTTGCCGAAGGCGAGCGCCAAGCGCATGGTGGCGATTACTCCGGCCGCTCCGCACTCCCTGACGCGGTCGCGCTACCGGCCGACGCCGCACAAGTCGCCGCGATCGTGAACGCCTGCCGCGCGCATCGCGTACCGATCGTCGCGCGCGGCGCCGGTTCCAGCAGCACCGGCGCGGTGTTGCCCACCGCCGGCGGCGTGGTGATGTCGTTCGAGCGCATGAACCGTATCGTCGACATCCGCGCCGCCGATCGCGTCGCGTTCGTCGAACCGGGTGTGTTGAATGGCGACCTGCAACGCGCACTCGCGCCGCATGGCCTGTTCTGGGCGCCGGATCCGGCCAGCGCCGATACCTGCACGGTCGGCGGCAACCTCGCTTGCAACGCCGGCGGCCCGCACACGGTGAAATACGGCGCCACCCGCGACAACGTGCTCGGCCTGGCAGCCGTCACGGGTTCGGGCGAACTGATCCGCTGCGGCAGCGCGACCACCAAGGACGCGACCGGCTACGACCTCACCCACCTGCTGGTCGGCAGCGAAGGCACGCTGGCGCTGATCGTCGAAGCCACGCTCAAGCTCACGCCGCTGCCCGCGCAACGTGCCAGCTTGCGTGCGCGCTACTCGGACGTCGCCAGCGCCGCCGCCGCGGTGGCGCGCATCATGGCGCAGCCGGTGGCACCGGCGATGCTGGAATTCATGGATGCGGCCTGTATCCGCCTCGCGCGCGAGGTCGGCGGCGCCGACATCGAGGACGCCGGCGCCCTGCTGATGATCGAGGCCGATGGCGATGTCGCGACGCTGCCGCACGCAGTCGCCGCGTTGGAAGCCGCAGCGCGTGGCACCGGCCTGATGACGCTCGAATCGGCACCCGATGTCATCGCCAGCGAGAATCTCTGGGCCGCGCGCAAGGCGCTCTCGCCGGCGTTGCGCAGCATCGCGCCGGGCAAGATCAACGAGGACGTGGTGGTGCCGGTCTCGCGCATTCCGGAACTCATCGACGGAATCCAGTCGCTGTCGCGCGAATTCGACCTCCCGATCGTCACCTTCGGCCATGCCGGCAACGGCAACATGCACGCCAACATCCTGTTCGATCCGGACGACGCCGCGCAGAACGCGCGTGCGCGCGCCGCGTTGCCGCGGCTGTTCGCGCTGACGCTGTCGCTCGGCGGCACCTTGTCCGGCGAACACGGCATCGGCTTGGCCAAGCGCGATTTCATGGTGCATGCCTTCGACGCGCCGACGCTCGCGGCGATGCGCGCGATCAAGCAGGTGTTCGATCCCGACGGCATCCTCAATCCGGGCAAGGTCTTGCCGCCGGCGTGACGCGCGCTATGTGCGCGTCGGGAAATGTTCGTAACCGGCGCTCGCAGGCGTCCAGACCTCGCCTGTCGCGTCAACTGCCTGCACGCCGCTGCCCGGCAACACGCGCCCGATGCGCGTGATCGGCGTCGAGATCGAGGCTGCGACGGCAGCGATCCTCGCATCGGCGTCTCGCGGCGCGCAGAAGCACAACTCGTAGTCGTCCCCGCCAGCGGCCTGCAAGGTCCGCCGGATCTCGGCGTTGAAGCCATCCACTAACGCCGCCGAAGCCGGCAGCGCATCGATCTCGATCTCGATGCCGACGCCGCTCGCGCGCGCGACATGACCGAGGTCGGCCAGCAGACCGTCCGAGACGTCGATGCATGCATCGGCCACGCCGGCAAGCGCGCAGCCGGCGGCGACACGCGGCGTCGGCCGGTC
>JACMKK010000466.1 GCA_014380115.1 Luteimonas sp.
CGATCTCCTCGTGCAGCTTTTCGATCACCGGCGCCGGACCGGGCCAGTCGAAGCCGACCTTCGCCGCCCGCGCCTGCAGCTTCCCCGCGCGCTGCCACTCGGGCATGCCGCGCGCGATGCCCGACAGCGCGGAAGCGTCCGCCTCGCCAGAGGCCTCGCGCTCCTGGCGCTTGTGCTCGTCCCATGCGGCCGTCTGCGACGCGGCATCCGCGACCTGCGCGTCGGCGAACACGTGCGGGTGGCGGCGCGTCATCTTGTCGCTGATCGCCGCGACCACGTCGCCGAACGCGAACGCGCCCTGCTCCTGCGCCATGCGCGCATGGAACACGACCTGTAGCAGCAGGTCGCCGAGTTCGTCCTTCAGGTCGTCGAGGTCGTTGCGGTCGATGGCATCGGCCACTTCATAGGCTTCCTCGATGGTGTACGGCGCGATGGTGGCGAAGGTCTGTTGCACGTCCCAGGGACAGCCATGCTCGCGATCGCGCAGGCGCGCCATGATCTCGAGGAGGTGTTGGATGTCGTGTTGTTCCGTCGTCACGTGCTTCGCTCCGGAGCGATTTCGAACTGGGGTGATTCCTGGCTTGCTCGACCCGCGTTGCTTCTGCCCTTGCCGTCATTCCCGCGAAGGCGGGAACCCAGTGACTTGTTTTGCTCGTCGGTAACTCTGCCTTGAATCCATCGTCAAGAACAAAGTCACTGGGTTCCCGCCTTCGCGGGAATGACGATCTGAAAGTATCCGGCAACCTGCGATCTGCAACCTGCAGCAGTCACCATGATCAACAATCAGCTATCCGTAACCAAACTCCAGAACCTCAACCCAACCAATCCCGCCACGGCAACGACGGATCGCCCAACGCGAGGAAATCCCCATTGAGCAAGGTATCGCGCTGGTTGTAGCGGAACGCCCGTCCCTCGCGGTCGATCACGCAGCCGCCGGCAGCTTCGAGGATGCATTGCCCGGCCGCAGTGTCCCACTCGCTGGTCGGTCCGAAGCGCGGGTAGACATCCATGCCGCCTTCGGCGAGCCGGCAGAATTTCAGCGACGAGCCGAGCGCGACCGGCGAGGCATCGCCGATGCGATCGAGCATCGCCTGCGTACGCGGATCGCGATGCGATCGGCTGGCCGCGACCTGCAGCGGCGCGGTCGCGGGCACGCGCGCATGGATCGTCGTGTCGCCGGCATTGCCTTCGCGGCGGAACGCGCCACGACCACGCTGCGCGTGCCACATCGCGCCGGTGACCGGCGCCTGGATCACACCGAACACCGGCACGCCGTCGTCGATCAGTGCGATGTTGACGGTGAACTCGCCGTTGCGCTTGACGAACTCACGCGTGCCGTCGAGCGGATCGACCAGCCACAATTGCGACCATTGCCGGCGCAACAGCGTCGGCACCTCTTCGGCCGATTCCTCCGACAGCACCGGAATATCCGGCGTCAGCCGCTCCAGGCCTTCGACGATGCAGCGGTGCGCAGCGAGGTCGGCCTCGGTCAGCGGGCTGGCGTCGGCCTTGCGCTCGACCTCGAAGGCAGCGCCGTACACGCGCAGGATCGCGGCAGCCGCTTCGCGCGCGAGCGCCAGGATGCTTTCGCGCAGCGGTTCGCCCGCGCTCAGCTCATCGCGCAGATGCATCGTGCTTCAGCCATTCGCGGGCGATGAACAAGGCGGCGATCGAGCGACCCTCCGAGAAATCCTCGCGCAGGATCAGTTCGTGCAGGGCATCGAGTTTCCATGGCACCACTTCGAGTTCCTCCGGTTCATCGCCGGGCAGGCGCTCGGCATACAGGTCGCGCGCGATCACCAGCGTGGTCTGGTGGCTCATGTAGGTCGGCGCCAGGCTCAGCGAGCGCAGCGCGACCAGCGAGCGGGCGCCGTAGCCGGCTTCTTCCTTCAGTTCGCGGTTGGCGGCCTCGAGCGGACTCTCGCCGGCGTCGACGCGGCCCTTCACCAGGCCGAGTTCGTAGCGATGCACGCCGGCGGCGTATTCGCGCACCAGCAGGACCGTGTCGTCGTCGAGCATCGGCACCACGGCGACTGCGCCATGGCCGCGGCCATGCAGGCGCTCGTAGTTGCGGCGCTCGCCGTTGCTGAACTCCAGGTCGAGCCGCTCCATGCGATAGGGCCCGGCATCGTGTTCGGTGACGGAATGGATGGTCGGCAGGCGGCGCGTCACGATGCGCAGCCCGCGAGTCCCCGCGCCGCCGGCCATCGCCGCG
>JACMKK010000467.1 GCA_014380115.1 Luteimonas sp.
GAAGAACGCGTCCGGCGCCAGCCATCCCCAGCCCATCGGTCCGTCCTGCAACCAGCGCGCGCCCTCGCCGCGCGCCTCCGCCAGCACCGGCAACAGCAACAGCCATAGCCAGGCCAGCACCGCCACGACAATGCCGAGCAGCACCGCACGCGGCGGCGTCTGCGGCCGCCACATCGCGAAACCGACGGCCGGCGCCAGCGTCGCCAGCGCCGAGAACGACAAGGCGCCGACATCGGCAAGCGCATCGTTGCCCGCAATCAGGCGGCTGTAGCCCCATGCCAGCAGCACGATGGCGAGGATGCCGATGCGCCGTTGCGTCAGCACCGCACCGCGCAGATCACGCCCTTTCATAGCCGGCCAGCGCATCGACGACCACGCGCCGTGCAGCCACAGCGGCGTCAGCCAGTGGTTGCCGATCATCAGGCTCAGCGCCAGCGTGCTGACGATCACCATGCCGGTACCCGCGCTGAGACCGCCGAGGAAGGCCAGCAAGGCCAGCGGTTCGTTGCCTTGCGACAGCGGCAACGCCAGCACATACAGATCCGACGGCACGCCGCTTGCACCGAGCCAGGCATCGCCGGCGCGCGCCAGCGGCAGCAGCGGCAGCGCGATCAGCAGCATGTACAGCGGGAACAGCCAGCGCGCGCTGCGCACGTGACGCTCGTCGCGGCACTCGACCGCGCCGACATGGAACTGGTGTGGCAGCGTGAACATCGCCAGCACGCCGAGCAGCACCAGCGGCGCGAAACCCGGCAACGTGTTCGCTTGCGGGCGTGGCGTCGCCGCGAGCGCGGCGGGCGCTTCGGGCAGCGTCATCACGAACGCACCGAGTGCGAGCATCGCGGCCAGCTTCAGCACGGCCTCGAACGCCATCGCCAGGACCAGCCCGCGGTTGTGCTCGATCGCACTCGCGCTGCGCGTGCCGAACAGCATCGCGAACGCCGCCATCGCCAACGCCACGTACAACGCGCTGTCCTGCCATGCCGGCACCTGCAGCGGATCGTCGCGCACCAGCAGCGCGAAACTCATCGCCACCGCCTTCAACTGCAACGCGATGTACGGGACGATGCCGAGCACCGCGACGAAGGTGACCGCAGCCGCCAGCCAGCCATCCTTGCCGAGTCGCGTGGCGATGAAATCGGCCAGCGAAGTCGAATTGTGCTCGCGCACGAGCCGCACCAGCCTGAGCAGGAAGCCGATGCCGAACACGTACAGCGCGATCGTGCCGACGAACGTCGGCGGCAACGGCCAGTCGTAGCGCGCGGCCTGGGTGACGGTGCCGAAGAACGTCCACGACGTGCAGTACACCGCCAGCGACAGCGCATACACGATCGCCCAGTGCCGCTCGAAGACGCGTGGCCGGCGCTCGCCGTACAGGGCAGCGGCAAACAACAGGCCAAGCCAGGCGAGGCCGGCAGCGATGACGACGCCGCTGCTCAGCATCGAACGAACCTTTGCGCCGAGCGGCGCTTATGGGTCATCGGCTGTTCGTTTCCGGGCATCGAACGAGCATAGCGTAGCGCTGCCTCGTGGTCGCCGCGCCGCGCGCGTGGGCGGCGCTGACGACAGGCCGTCACCGCAAAAATGCATCTGTCATCCCGAGCGCAGCGAGGGATCTGCTGTGTGCTTGCTGAAAGCAGGTCCCTCGCTTCGATCGGGACGACAGGTCAGAAATCGTAACGCGCGCTGATGCTGTACTGCCGCGGGTTGCCATAGAACCCCGTCAGCACGCCGTACGCACCGATGTTGTAGCCGGTGGTCCGGTACTCCTCGTCCGCCAGATTCGCACCTTGCAAAGCCAGCGACCAGGCATCGTTGACCTTCCAGATCACGCCTGCATTGACGAGGCCGTAGCCATCCTGACGGATCGCCGGGCTCAGGTCCGTCGTCGGCCACACTTCGCTCTGGTACGAGTAGCCGACATTGGCCGACAGGTTGCCGCCGTTGGCGAGCGCCGTGCGGTATTCGAGATTGATGGCACCCGAGAATTCCGGCGCATTGGTGAAGCGCTGGCGGTCGGCGATGTCGACCTGCACCGGCGGGATGGTCGCCGTGGTGGTCAGGAACTCGTCGTACTTCGCGTCGAGCCATGCGAAGTTGCCGCTGAGCAGCCAGTGCTCGCTCGGCAGCCACTGGTACTCGACCTCCACGCCGTTAACCGTGCCCTTGCCGGCATTGGTGAAATCGCCGAAGAAGCTGGAGCTGCCGTCGGGCAGCGTGTACGACGTGAACACCGACAGCTGGATGTCCTCGTAGATGTTGTGGAAGGCCGCCAGATTCAGGAACAGGCGTTGGTCGAAGAACGCCATCTTGCTGCCGATCTCGAAGCTGTCCACCTGCTCGTCGTCGAAGGGCTCACCCGAACGCGGCACGGCCGTGGTGTTGGCGCGGATGTTGTAGCCGCCGGACTTGAAGCCGCGCGACGCCAGCCCGTAGACCATGATGTCGTCGGTGACCTGGTAGTCGAGCGAGACCTTGGGCGAGACGTTCTTGAAATTGGCCGTCTTGTCGAAGTTGGCCGCCGTGCCCCACACCGTGGCATAGGTTCCGTCGAGGTAGAACCGGTTCAACGCGACGGCGTGCTTGTCCTCGTCGGTGTAGCGCGCGCCGACGTCGAGCTTGAGCTTGTTGGTCAGGTCGAAGGTCCAGTCGGCGTAGACGGCGAAGCTCTTGGTGTTGACCACGCCTTGGGTATCGCCGAACAAGGGGTTGGTCAGGGTGATCGGGCCGAGTGGATTGAAGAAGTGGTTCAGCACGTGTCCGCCGGCGTCGCCATTGAAGGCATACAGGCCCATTACGCCGCGCGCGCGGCCACCACCGTCGTAATTGGCCTGCAACTCGTTGCTGACCTGGCTGTCGCTGTAGAACGCGCGCACGTCGAC
The DNA here is from genome assembly GCA_014380115.1 of Luteimonas sp. Taxonomy (GTDB): domain Bacteria; phylum Pseudomonadota; class Gammaproteobacteria; order Xanthomonadales; family Xanthomonadaceae; genus Luteimonas. The sequence goes on from JACMKK010000467.1 coordinate 2,883, forward strand.
GAGCGTCAGCGGCGTGGTGTCGAAGTCGATGTTGGTTTCGGTGTCGGATTCGCGCTTGGCGGTGACGTACTTGAACGACCAGTCCTCGTTCGGGCGCCAGTTGACCGTCGCCGACAGGCCCTTCATGACCGTGTCGTTGACATTGGGCATGCCGCTGCGGATGTCGTAGCGATCATCCAGCGGCGGATAGGCTGGGGCCAGCGGGTTGGGGGCCAGCATCTTCGCTCCGCGCACGCCCGATTGGTCATCCATCCAGTCGAAAGCGAACTGGAAGTCGAGATCCTCGCCGGCGTAGGCACCGAGGTTCAGGCGTACCGCGTTGATTTCCTTGTCACTGACGGGCTGCTGGTTGGTCCGGTTCTCGCCGAAGCCGTCGCGGTTGAGGCTGGCGACGGCAACGCGTCCGCGCAGTCCGCTGTCGGCCCCGCCGATCGGCCCGCCGAACGCGGCCTTGGCGTCGAGTTGGTCGTAGTTTCCAACCGTGACCGAAGCGAAACCTTCGGTCTGCGTGGGCAAGCCGCGCGAGATGTACTTGATGGCGCCGCCGATGGTGTTCTTGCCGTACAGCGTGCCCTGCGGGCCGCGCAGAACTTCGATGCGGCCGACGTCAAACACGTCGAGCAATGCACCCTGCGGACGGGCGATGTAGACGTCGTCGAGATAGATGCCGACGCCGGGATCGACGCCCCACAGCGGATCGGCCTGGCCGATACCGCGGATGTAGGCGGTGACCGTGCTGCTCGAGCCGCGGGCGGCGTAGATCGTCAGGTTGGGCACGAAGGCATCGAGGTCGCCGATGTCCTCGATATGCAACTTGTCGAGCGTTTCCGGCGTGAACGCGGTGACCGCGACCGGCACGTCCTGCAGGGTTTCCTCGCGCTTGCGCGCGGTGACGGTGACCTTGTCGAGCGTGGTCGCCTGGGAAGCGTCTTCCGCCGGCGCCGGCGCTGGGGCCGCGTCCTGCGCGTGTAGCGCGGGCGCGAGCAGGCTCAATGCGACCGCCAGGCTCAAGGTGCTGTGCTGCAACGTGACACGCTTCATCGCGATCCCCTCGGAAGATATGGCCAACCAGATGCCGCTGCGTGCACAGACGAGACGGCCGCAGCGGCAAGCCTAGGGACGCGCCGGGTGGGCGGCACTTGTACCTTCGGACAATGGGCTGGAGGGGGGCCGCTTGCCGACACTTCCGGCGTCGCCGTCAATCCGGCCGTCATTTCCGCGAAGTCGGGAACCCAGTGCCGTGGGCTTTGCCAACCGATGTGGAGAAGCCAAGTCGCTGGGTTCCCGCCTTCGCGGGGTTTTCAACAGCCGAATGGCTGGTCATGACGGCTCGAGGCGACGTTGCCGACGCCATGACGCCCGAAGCTCAAGGGAAAGCCTGGCCTGCTCGCACTGGAGATAGCATCGAATGGCGTTCCTGATCGTACTTGCAGCGCTTTGCTTCCTGATGTTCGTGGCCTATCGCGGCTACAGCGTCATTCTCTTTGCGCCCATCGCCGCGCTCGGCGCGGTGCTGCTGACCGATGCGTCGCTAGTGGCGCCGATGTTCACCGGCCTGTTCATGGACAAGATGGTCGGGTTCCTGAAACTGTATTTCCCGGTGTTCCTGCTCGGCGCCGTGTTCGGCAAGCTGATCGAACTGTCGGGTTTTTCGAAAGCTATAGTGATCGCGACCATTCGCCTGTTCGGCGCCGGCCGGGCGATGCTGTCGATCGTCGCGGTCTGCGCGCTGCTCACCTACGGCGGCGTGTCGCTGTTCGTGGTGGTATTCGCGGTCTATCCGTTCGCGGCCGAACTGTTCCGCCAAAGCGACATCCCGAAACGCCTGATCCCCGGCACGATCGCGCTCGGCGCCTTCACCTTCACGATGGATGCGCTGCCCGGCACGCCGCAGATCCAGAACATCATTCCAGCCCCTTTCTTCGGCACCGATGCGTGGGCGGCGCCGTGGCTGGGGACGATCGGCGCGCTCTTCATCCTCGCGCTGGGCATGACCTATCTGGAATGGCGCCGGCGCGCGGCCCTGCGCAACGGCGAAGGCTATGGCGACAAGCTGCTCAACGAGCCTGCCCCCTTCCGCGGCGGCAAGCTCGCCCATCCCGTCGTCGCCATCCTGCCGCTGCTGCTGGTCGGCGTGACCAACAAGCTGTTCACCGCCTGGATCCCGCAGGTCTACGGCGCGCAGCACGAATTCGTGCCCGCGGTGATCGGCAGCGCCGCCCCCGTGGTGCAGGAAGTCTCGAAGGTCGCCGCGATCTGGGCGGTCGAGGGCGCGCTGCTGGTCGGCATCCTAAGCGTGCTCGTGTTTGCCTGGCGCAGCGTGTTCAGCGGATTCGCCGAACGCGTGCCTTCGGCGATCGGCGGCGCATTGCTCGCATCGATGAACACCGCGTCGGAGTACGGCTTCGGCGCCGTGATCGCCGCCCTGCCCGGCTTCCTGGTCGTCGCCAACGCGCTGGCCGCGATTCCGAATCCGTTGGTCAACGAAGCGATCACCGTCACCGCGCTGGCCGGCATCACCGGCTCGGCATCGGGCGGCATGAGCATCGCGCTGGCTGCGATGGCGGACACCTTCATCGCCAATGCCAATGCCGCCGGCATCCCGATGGAGGTCCTGCATCGCGTCGCGGCCATGGCTTCAGGCGGCATGGATACCTTGCCGCACAACGGCGCGGTCATCACGCTGCTGGCGGTGACCGGGCTCACGCACCGCCAGGCCTACAAGGACATCTTCGCGATCACCCTGATCAAGACGATGGCGGTGTTCGTCGTAATCGCGGTGTTCTATGCAACGGGATTGGTGTAGGGCGGGGTTGGTTCGGAGCGGAATCGGTCTGGAACGGGCCGCTGCATCTCGCGGGAAGGCATTTTTCCAATAGGTGTCACGTTTCTTGCCGGTCGTTCGCCTATAGTCGCCGCGGGGGGGGCTCCGCCGGGCGACAGGGGAAGATCCATGGCTGCTGAAACCGATCGTGCGGATCGCGCCACGATCCAGGACGTGCTGACGAAGCGTTACGGGTACGACCCGGCGAAAGCTTCGAGAGCGCCCGTCATCACGCCGCCGACGCAGACGGTGCCGCGACGCCGGGATTTTCCGACGCCGCCGACCACGACGGTCACGCGCAACCGCGAGCTGCCGGCACCTTCGCTCATGGTGCGAACGTTCGGCCAGCTGACCTATGGCCTGACTCCGACGTCGGCGGCCGAATTCGCAGCGCTCGGTAGCACCGATGTGCAGCGCCGCAACGCCTTCATCGAAGCACAGCTCGCGTGGGAATCCATCGACGACAGCGCCGTCGAGAGCCGGCTCACGGCTGCCGGCTACAGCACGCTCGGCAAGACGCTGCCGCAGTTGTGGACGGACCATATCGCCGCCAACCCCGAATACAGCATCCGCATGCGTCCTTCCTGGGAGGCGCAGCGCGCGGCGCTGGTGCGTGCGGTGCACTCCAAGCGGCAGTTGCGCGAACTGCTGGCGACGTTCTGGCACGACCATTTCAACGTCATGGTCAGCGAATACGATGCCGGCCCGCTGTTCGTGCACTACACCCGCGACGTCATCCGCCAGCATGCGTTCGGCAACTTCCGCACGATGCTCGAGGCGGTCGCGACCAGCACCTCGATGCTGTACTTCCTCGACAACCGCTCCAACACGCGCTCCGGACCGAACGAGAACTTCGCGCGCGAGCTGCTCGAGCTGCACACCTTCGGCGCCGACAACTACCTCGGTTTCATGAATCCGTCCGACGTGCCGCCGTGCCCGGAGGACACCACTTTCCCGATCGGCTACACCGACATCGACGTCTACGAGACGGCCGCCGCCTTTACAGGATGGTCGGTCAAGAACGGTCATTGGCAGTTTCCGGCCGAGAACGACGGCACCTTCGTCTACCGCTCGCTGTGGCACGATTCCGGCCCGAAATTCGTGCTTGGCCGTTTCATCCCACCGGACCAGGCCGCGCAGAAAGATGGGCGCGACGTGCTCGACCGCATCGTGGCGCATCCGCGCGTCGCCAAGTTCATCTGCAAGAAGCTGATCCGGCGCTTCGTGTCCGACGCGCCGTCACAGGCACTCATCGACAGCGCCGCGGCCGTGTTCCGGCAGAACTCGCAGAACGCCAACCAGATCCGTCTGGTGCTGCGCCACATCCTGCTGAGCGACGAGGCGCGCAACAGCTGGGGCGACAAGATGCGGCGTCCGTTCGAAGCCGTGGCGGCGACGATGCGCGCGCTCGGCACCGACTGGACCTTGCGCGTCGGCGATGCCAAGAGCGACGAGTTCATGTGGCGCCACGGCTTCACCGGCCACAACCCCTACGACTGGCCCGCACCGAACGGCTATCCCGATGTCGCCACCGCGTGGTCCGGCTCCAACAGCTTCGCCATGACCTGGAAGGTTCAGAACTGGCTGACGGAAACCAATATCGGCGGCACAGGGACCCCGCCGCGCATCGCGCTGATCGTCGAAACCACGCGCAGCGGCGTGCCCGCCGCGCAGTGGACCGCGACGCGGCTGGTCGATTTCTGGTGCATGCGCATCCTCGGTTACCTGCCCGTGGCTTCGCGCAGGCAGGCGCTGATCGCGTTCATGGCGCAGAACGGGGATCCGGGCAGTTATCTCATTACCGACAACGATGCCTGGTCCGCGACGGACTTGAAGAAGCACTACAACCACCAGCGCCTGCGCAGCATGGTCTCGCTGATCCTGATGTCCCCCGAATTCTTCAGCCGCTGAGGGCACGCCATGAAAGATCCGACCCTCAACCGCCGCGAATTCCTCAAGGGATGCTGCGCCACCGCCGCCGTCGGCGCCGTCGGCCCGGCGATGCTGTTCTCCGATCCGGCCTACGCGGCGGTCAATCCCTACGACACCGTCGTGCACGTGTTCCTGCGCGGCGGCATCGACGGGCTCAACCTGGTACCCCCGATCTCCGGCGAAGATCGCATCCAGTACGAGCAGGCGCGCCCGAACCTGCAGATCGCCGCGACCGGGACCTACGGTGCCTTGCCGTTGACGCTCGCCGGCGGCGGTGCGACCGGATTCGGCCTGCATCCGTCGGCGACCGGCCTGCGCGACCTGTGGAACGACGGCAGGCTCGCCATCGTCCACGGCTGCGGCCTGCTGACCTCGGTCACACGCAGCCATTTCGATGCCCAGCTCTATCTCGACCTCGGCACGCCGGGACAGAAAGGCAGCGGCAGCGGCTGGATCACGCGCGCATGGGCCACGCAGCCCGGCGCGACCGGCTTGGAAACCATGCCCGCGCTCGCGGTGAACAGCCGCACTCCGGCCAACATGCTCGGCGCGACGCAGGCCCTGTCGATGGGCAGCCCCGCGGACTTCGCATTGAACGCAGGCTCCTGGGCGTGGCAGATGCGGCGGGCGGATTCACCTGCCGGTTTCGAGGGCGTCAACGAAACGCTGGCGCAGATCTGGACCGGACGCAGCCTGATCGAAAAGGATGGATTGCGCGCCGATCATTCGCTGCGCGTGATCGCGCAGCAGCCCTACGCGAGCCTGCCGGCGACTTGGCCCGACAACAACTTCTCACGTCAGCTGTGGACCGTTGCGCAGTCGATCCGCTTCAACCTGGGCATGCGCTATGCCACCGTCGATCTCGGCGGTTGGGACACGCATGATGGCCAGGGCACTGCGGGCGCAGGCTACAACTACTACCAGAACAAGATCGCGGAACTGTCGCAGGCGCTTGCCGCGCTATACGCCGAGTTGTCCACCGGCGGCGAGATCGGGCGCGTCACCATCGTCGTCCAGTCCGAGTTCGGCCGCCGGGTGAGACAGAACGGCAGCGGCGGCACCGACCACGGCTACGGCAATCCGTTGCTGGTGCTGGGCGGCGCGGTCAACGGCCGTCGTTTCTACGGCAACTGGCTGGGGCTCGATCCGGCCGTGCTCGAGCCCTATTTCGGCGACGTGCCGGTGACCACCGACTATCGGCGCGTGTTCTCCGAACTGCTGATCCGGCGCATGGCCAACAACCAGCTCGGCGCGGTATTCCCCGGCTATGGCGGTTACTCGCCGCTCGGCATCGTGCAGGGCGCCGATATCGCACCGCAGTACGCCGTCGCTGGCGCCGTGGCGCAGTCGGCGCGGTTGCCGGATCACGTACAACCGCGTTACGGCGAATCGCTGGAAAGCGTCGCGCCGGAGGCGCCGGCTGCCACGCCGGCGTGGCAGAAGCGCGGCAAGGTCGATCGCAAGCTGATCCGCCGCGGGCTCTGACCGAAAGTGGTCTGAGCGAAAGCAGATAGGGGCGAACAATGCGGACTTCGGTCCGCGTTGTTCGTTGCGGTACGCACGCACCCCTGGAACATTCACTCGGCTGAGGCACGCTACGCTGGCCACTCCTTCGCGACGCGCCGGACCCATGCCTCCATTCCCGCGCAAGCAGGCCTCCCTCCCCTCGCGCAATGCCACCGACCTGCGCGGCGCCAGCCGGCTGACGATCGATGCGATCACCGGCGCGACCGATCTGGTCGAAGCGGTGCACGCAAATATTATCGGCCTCCCCGGCATCCTCGGTACCTCGACGACGACGAGCACACGCGGCATTCCAGGTACGGTCTACCGCAGCGTGCGCGGCGTCGCGCGTCTGGTCGGTAGTGGCATCGATCTCGCACTCGCCGAGTTCGCGCCGCTGCTTGATCGCGCCGTGCCGATCCCGCAACGCGAGGCCGTGCTGGCCGCACTCAACGGCGTGCTCGGCGATCACCTCGCCGCGACCGGCAACCCGCTCGCGATCACCATGCGGCTGCGGC
>JACMKK010000468.1 GCA_014380115.1 Luteimonas sp.
ACTACGCATCCTCCGTCACCCGCAACACTTCCTCGATGGTCGTCATCCCCGACAGTGCCTTGATGATGCCGTCCTCGTACATCGTGCGCATGCCGTTGTCGCGCGCGAGCTGCTCGATTTCGCCCATGCCGGCGTGGCGCATGACCGCACGCCGCAGGTCGTCGTTCATGACCAGGAATTCCATGATCGTGGTGCGACCGAGGTAGCCGGTCGGCGCGATCGCCGAGCCGCGCGGACGATAAAGATGGATCTCGCCTTCGGGCTGGTACTTGCGCAACGCGAAGCGCTCGATTTCCTCCGGCGACGCCGGATACCTTTCCGCATGCGTCGGCTCCAGACGGCGCACCAGGCGCTGGGCGAGGATGCCGTTGACCGTCGAGGTCATCAGGTAGTCCTCGACGCCCATGTCGAGCATGCGGGTGATGCCGCCGGCGGCGTTGTTGGTGTGCAGCGTGCTCAGCACCAGATGGCCGGTGAGCGCGGACTGGATCGCGATGCGCGCGGTCTCGAGGTCGCGCATCTCGCCGATCATGATGATGTCCGGGTCCTGACGCACGATGCTGCGCAGCGCCGCGGCGAAATCCAGGCCGATCTGCGGCTTGGCCTGGATCTGGTTGATGCCTTCGATCTGGTATTCGACCGGATCCTCGACGGTGATGATCTTGACGTCGGCGGTATTGAGCTTGCTCAACGCCGTGTACAGCGTCGTCGTCTTGCCCGAACCGGTCGGGCCGGTCACCAGCAGGATGCCGTGCGGCTGTTCCAGCACTTTCTGGAATTGCGGCAGGAAGTTGTCGGTGAAGCCGAGCCTGTGGAAGTCGAACACCACGGTTTCGCGATCGAGCAGGCGCATCACCACGCTTTCGCCGTGCGCGGTCGGCACCGTGCTGACGCGCAGGTCGAGTTCCTTGCCCTGCACGCGCAACATGATGCGACCGTCCTGCGGCAGCCGGCGCTCGGCGATGTTGAGCTTGGCCATGATCTTGACGCGGCTGATCACGGCGGCGGTGAGGTTGGACGGCGGGCTCTCGCCTTCCTCGAGCACGCCGTCGATGCGGTAGCGCACCTTGAGCCGGTTCTCGAACGGTTCGATGTGGATGTCCGATGCGCGCAGTTCGACGGCGCGCTGGATGACGAGGTTGACCAGGCGGATCACCGGCGCCTCGGAAGCGAGGTCGCGCAGGTGCTCGACATCGTCGAGGTCGCCGGCCTCGCCTTCGGCGGTTTCGACGATCGCGCCCATCGCGCTGCGACCCTGGCCATGCCAGCGCTCGATCAGGTCGTCGATCTCCGAACGCAATGCCAGGCGCGGCCGCACCTCGCGCCCGGTCGCCAACCGGACCGCGTCGACCGCGTACACGTCCTGCGCATCGGCCACCAGCACGTCGACGTGCGATTCGCCTTCGCCGATCGGCACGATATGGAATTGCTTCATGAACTTCGCCGTCAGCGCCACGCCTTCGGGCGGCAGTTCCGGCGCGTCCTTGGCGCTGACCAACGGCAGGCCGAGCACGGCCGCGCTGGTCTCGGCGTGATCGCGTTCGGACACCAGGCCCAGGCGCGCCAGCAGCGTCAGCAGGCTGCCGCCGGTCTCTTCCTGCAGGCGCCGCGCGCGCACGAGGTCGGCGTCCTTCAGGCGGCCTTTCTCGAGCAAGGCCGCGACGATGCGCTCGTCGGCGCTCGCCTCGACGTCGTGTCCCTGCAAATTTTGTTCAGCCACTACGTTCACGCCGCCCTCCGCGGTCACCGCAAAGACTTTAACAGGAGGTGGCCGTCAGGGTCGCCGTTCAGGGATCGGACCGCCTTCAATTCCCCACACTGCCAAGGAGTCCGTCATGTTCAAGTCACCTGTCCCCGTCATCGTGCTTAGTTGCGCCGCCGTGACCGCACTGGCGTCGCCGACGCTGCGCGCGGTAGAGATCGAGCGCCAGGAGGTCAGGCTATCGACCGACGTCTGCCAGCCGTCGCGACCGGGCGTCGACAGCACGTTCCGCAGGCGGCCGCTGGCGATGCAGAACGAAGGCACCAGCACCGTGTTCCTGACCTGCGCGTTCGGCGGCGTCTTCAACGGCGTGCCTTCGCAGAAAACCCTCAGCGTCGGCTTCACCAACGCCAATGCGGCCCCGGTCACGGTGAACTGCACGCTGGTCGACGCACAGGCTGGCGTCATCAATCCGGAATTCTTCCCGAAGTCGATCTCCGTCGCCGCGGCGGGGTCCCCGGTGACCTTGATGCAGTGGAGCGCTGTGGCCGACAACGGTGGCGTGGAGTTCACCTATCCGGCGGTCAGTTGCGCGATTCCTGCGGGAATCGGTGTGCAGGTGACGCTGCATACCTTCGACGAAGAAATCGGCAGCTGAGGCATCAGCCCGGCGCTGTTCGCCAACCAAAGCGTTCGCCACCAAAGGCCGGCATCAGCGCCGGCCTTTTCCGGCGACTCGCCGCTTCAACCCACCCAGCTGCGCGCATTGCGGAACATGCGCAGCCACGGCGAATCCTCGTGCCACTCGCGCGGCGCCCAGCTCAGGTTGGCGCTGCGCGGAGTGCGCTCGGGATGTGGCATCAGCAAGGTCACGCGGCCGTCGTCGCTGGCAAGGCCGGCGACGGCGTCGGTCGAGCCATTCGGGTTGGCCGGGTAGCGGTCGGCGGCGCTGCCGTCGCCGGCCACGTACCGCAACGACACGCGCGCGGCTGCGCGATCGAGCGGCGTAGCGAATTCGGCGCGGCCCTCGCCATGCGCGATCGCCACCGGGATACGCGAGCCGACCATGCCGCGGAAGAACAGCGATGGCGACTCGACGACTTCGAGCAGGCCCAGCCGCGCCTCGAACTGCTCGCTGCGGTTGCGCAGGAAGATCGGCCAGTGCGCGGCGCCGGGGATGATCGCCTTGAGTTGCGCGAGCATCTGGCAGCCGTTGCACACGCCCAGCGCGAACGTGTCCTCACGCGCGAAGAATTCCGCGAACGCATCGCGCAAGGCATCGCGCTCCAGGATCGACGTGGCCCAGCCGCGTCCGGCGCCGAGCACGTCGCCGTAGCTGAAACCGCCGCAGGCGGCGAAGCCCGAGAATGAATCGAGCGCAACGCGACCTGCGATCAGGTCGCTCATGTGCACGTCCACCGCGCTGAAGCCGGCACGCGTGAACGCCGACGCCATCTCGACCTGGCCATTGACGCCCTGCTCGCGCAGGATCGCCACGCGCGGCTTCGCGCCGGTCGCGATGAACGGCGCCGCGATGTCGTCGGCGGGATCGAAAGCGAGCTTCGGCTGCAAGCCGGGCGCATCGAACCGGCGCACCGCGGCGCGCTCCTCGTCGGCGCATTCGGGATTGTCGCGCAGGGCCTGCATCGCATGCGTCACCGACCACCACGCGTCGAACAGCTCGTCCCAGCGCCACTCGGCGAGCGTGTCGCCATCGTCGTCGATGCGGATGACCGGCGCCGTGGTCGGGCGCGCGATGCGCTGCGCGCATTCGATCAGGCCGTGACGCGAGACCAGGTCGGCGAATTCGGCGCGGTCCTCCGACGCGATCTGCACGACCGCGCCGAGTTCCTCGTTGAACAACGTGCGGCAGGCATCGTCGCTGCGGCCCTCGCCCCAGCCGTGCAGCGCGATCTCGATGCCCATGTGCGAGCAGAACGCCATCTCGCACAACGCGGCGAAGGCGCCGCCGTCGGAGCGGTCGTGGTAGGCACGCAGCAGGCCGGCCTCGCGCGCGTCGCGGATCAGCTCGAAGAAGCCGCGCAGGCGCTGCGGGTCGTCGAGGTCGGGCACGCCATCGTCGCCATGGCTGCCGCCGAATCCGTCGAAACACTGCGCCAGGATCGAACCGCCGAGCCGCTGCTTGCCGGCGCCCAGGCCGATCAGCCACAACTCGGTCTCCGGCTCGCGCGACAGCAACGGCGTCAGCTGCGCGCGCACGTCGGCGACCGGCGCGAACGCGGTTACGACCAGCGAGACCGGCGACACCGACTTCATCGCTGCGCCGTCGTGCGACCACTGTGCCTGCATCGACAGCGAGTCCTTGCCGACCGGGATGCTGAGGTCGAGCGCCGGGCACAGTTCCATGCCGACCGCCTTGACCGCCTCGAACAGCTTCGCGTCCTCGCCCGGATGACCGGCGGCGGCCATCCAGTTGGCCGACAACTTGATGCGGTCGAGCGCTTCCACCGGTGCTGCGCACAGGTTGGTGATCGCCTCCCCCACGGCCATGCGCGCGGCGGCGGCCGAGTCGATCAGTGCGATCGGCGTGCGTTCGCCGATCGCCATCGCTTCGCCGGCGAATCCTTCGAACCCGGACAGCGTGATCGCGCAATCGGCGACCGGCAGTTGCCACGGCCCGACCATCTGGTCGCGCGCAGTCAGTCCACCGACCGTGCGATCGCCGATGGTGACCAGGAAGTGCTTGGACGCGACCGTGGGATGCGCGAGCACGCGCAGGCCGGCGTCGTGCAGGTCGATGGCGCTCGTCTGCAACGGCTTCCAGCGCGCGTCCGGCACCTGCTGCGTGTCGCGATGCATCATCGGCGGCTTGCCGAACAGCACGTCCATGGGCAGGTCGATGGGCCAGTCATGCCCTTCATGCTCCGCACTTTCCAGCGTGGCGCCATGGCCGGCGACGAGGTGTTCCTGCGCGGTTGCGGTGCCGACCACCGCGAACGGACAACGCTCGCGCAGGCACAACGCCGCGAACTCGGCGATGCGTTCCTGCGGCACGCCGAGGACGTAGCGCTCCTGCGACTCGTTGCACCACAGCTGCATCGGCGACAGCGACGGGTCGTCGCTGGGCACCTTGTCGAGGTCGATCACGCCGCCGACGCCGGAATCGTGCAGCAGTTCGGGGATCGCGTTCGACAGACCGCCGGCGCCGACGTCGTGGAACCAGAGGATCGGGTTGTGTCCGGCCAGTGCGACGCAGCGATCGATGACTTCCTGGCAACGCCGCTCCATCTCCGGGTTGTCGCGCTGCACGCTGGCGAAATCGAGGTCCTCGGCGCTGTCGCCGGAGGCGACCGAACTGGCCGCGCCGCCGCCAAGCCCGATCAGCATCGCCGGACCACCGAGCACGATCACCGCGTCGCCGGCGGACAGCCTGTTCTTCTGCACCATCGGCCGGTCGATCGCACCAAGGCCGCCGGCGAGCATGATCGGCTTGTCGTAGGCGCGCACCAAGCCTTCGCCCTGCTTCGGTTCGAAGCCGCCAGTTTCGAACGACCTGATTTCGAACGACCTGAAATAGCCGGTAAGGTTCGGGCGTCCGAATTCGTTGTTGAACGCCGCCGCGCCGAGCGGACCATCGAGCATGATCTCCAACGCCGGCGCCATGCGCGGATTGAGCGTGCGCTGTGTTTCCCACGGCTGCGGCAGCGTCGGGATGCGCAGGTGCGAGACGCTGAAACCACTCAGGCCCGCCTTCGGCTTGCCGCCGCGACCGGTCGCGCCTTCGTCGCGGATCTCGCCACCGGCACCGGTACTGGCGCCGGGGAACGGCGAGATCGCGGTCGGATGGTTGTGGGTCTCGACCTTGATGCAGAACGCGCTCGCGGCGGCGTTCTCGGCACGGTATTCGTGCGTCTGCGGGTCGGGACGGAAGCGGCGCGAGAAGTGGCCTTCGACGACGGCGGCGTTGTCGCTGTACGCCGACAGCGTGTGCTCCGGCGTCTGCGCGTGCGTGTACTTGATCATCTTGAACAGCGACGTCGGCTGCTCGCGTCCGTCGATGGTCCAGGAGGCGTTGAAGATCTTGTGGCGGCAATGTTCGGAGTTGGCCTGCGCGAACATCATCAGTTCGACGTCGCTGGGATCGCGCCCAAGTTCGCCGAAGCGCAGGCGCAGGTAGTCGATCTCGTCCTGCGCCAGCGCCAGCCCGAGGCGCGTGTTGGCCGCTTCAAGCTGCGCCAGCGGGATGCGCTCGAGCGCGCCGCGTGCCGGCGTGGCGAACAATGCCGCGGCCGCATCGCGATCGGCGAGCAGCGATTGCGTCATCGGATCGTGCAGCAGCTTCGTCAGCGCCGCCTGCGCCGGCGCCGCGGCCGGCCAGCCCTGCAGGTCGATGCGGGTGCCGCGCTCG
>JACMKK010000469.1 GCA_014380115.1 Luteimonas sp.
CGCTCCCTCTCCCGTTCAACGAGGACGAGGTGCGCGAGTTACGGGAGAGGGCTGGGGTGAGGGCTCGGCTCTCGCCACGATCCCGAGAGCTCGCTTCGCTCGCACCCCCATCCCGACCTTCCCCCGCACGCGGGGAAGGAGCAGAGCAGAGCGCAGCACTTCGCTCCCTCTCCTGTTTACGGGAGAGGGCTGGGGTAAGAGTCCGCCTCTGACGAGAGAGGGTTGCGGTGAGCGTTCGCAAGCGCGTACTACGTTGCAGTTGCCATTCCCGCAACACGACGAGGCCATCGCATGCCGCAGTCCGCCGCACCCACCGAAGAAGGCCTGGTCCGCGGGATCGGCCGCGGCAGCCTGGTTGCGTTGGTCATCAACTCGGTCGTCGGTGCGGGCATCTTCGGCCTGCCCGCGCGCGTCCACGAGTTGCTCGGCCCGTATGCGCTGCTCGCCTATCTTGCCTGCGCCGGCTTGGTGCTGCTGATCATGCTGTGCTTCGCCGAAGTCGGCAGCCGCTTCGATCGCACCGGCGGTCCGTATCTCTATGCGCAGACAACGTTCGGTCCCGTCGTCGGTTTCCAGGTCGGCTGGCTGCTCTGGCTGACGCGCGTGACCGCGTTCGCGGCGTTGTGCAACCTGCTGCTCGAGTATCTCGCCCATTTCTGGCCCGCCGCCACCTCATCCGGATGGCGCGTCGCGCTGGCCGGCGCGGTCGTCGTGATCATCGCGGCGGTCAATATCCGCGGCGTGCGCCCGGCGGCGTTGGTCGCGAACGTATTCACGATCGGCAAGCTGGTAGCGCTGGTGTTGTTCGTGGCCATCGGCCTGTTCTTTCTGGAACCGGCCAGTTTCGTGGCGCAGACCAGGCCTGACGCCGCAGGCTTTTCCAGCGCGATGCTGCTGCTGGTGTTCGCCTTCACCGGTTTCGAGACCGCGACCGTGCCCGCTGGCGAAGTCCGCAATCCGCGCCGCAACCTGCCGTTCGCGCTCCTTACCGCCATGGCCGTGATCGCGCCGCTGTACCTGCTGGTACAGGTGGTGTGCATTGGCACGCTGCCCGAACTCGCCGGCTCGACGCGGCCTTTGGCCGACGCCGCCGGACGTTTCGCTGGCGCGTTCGGCGCGGCCGTCATCGTCGTCGGCGCGCTGATCTCGATCGCCGGCACACTCAACGGCCTGCTGCTGGCCGCGCCGCGCATCCTGTTCGCGATGGCCGAGCGCGGACAGCTGCCACGCGCGCTGGCGGCGACGCATGCGCGCTTTCACACGCCGCACGTCGCCATCGCCATCTCCGGCGCCTGCATGCTGGCATTGACGCTGTCCGGTTCGTTCCTGTCCGCCGTTGCGATCAGCACGCTGACGCGGTTGCTCGCTTACGCCGCGACCTGCGCTGCGCTGCCGGTATTGCGACGGCGAGACCAGCATGGCGGCAGCGGCGTCGCTACGGCCTCGTTCCGCGCGCCGGGCGGCACCTTGACCGTGGTCGTGGCGCTGGTCGTGATCGCATGGCTGCTCGCGCACGGCAGCGCGCGCGAAGTGCGTGACGTCGCCATCGCGATGGCGTTCGGCTTCGTGCTGCTGCTGGCTGGACGCAGGTCGGGCACACGATGAGCACGACAGAAGCGTTCACGCCGATCAGAACCGTTACGTGATCGAAACAAGCGCGCAGCCGTCGAGAAATGCGCTCAGCCGGTCAAGCGCCGATCGAATGATCCCGGTTGCGGCGTTTCCGAGGGTGCCTGCTTGACCAGCGTGAGGACCTCTTCGGCGACTTGTTCCGGGGTGCGATGGGTCGTCTCCACCGCGTGATTGCCGCGCCCGTAAGGCGCCCATTCGGACAGGTCCGTGCCGCTGAACAGTCCGATCGTCGCGGTGCCCGATGCGTTGGCAAGGTGCATGATCCCGCAGTCGGCACTGATGTAGATCGACAGGTTGGAGAGCACGGCGCCCAGCTTGCGCACGCTGCTCGAGTAGTAGGCCGGGTAGCGGGAGTCGAGCAGCGACGTCGCCGACGCCGGGATGATCTCGACGATGGCACGGCCGGGGCTGCCGGCCTCGAGTACGCGCAGGAATCGCGTCCACCATTCCGCGCCCAGTTTCTTGTCGCCGGTCGCATTGGCGAAGATGCCGATCACGCCATCCTTGCGATCGGCGGCGTGCTGGCCCGAAAGCACGCGCTCCAAGACCTCTCGTCCACGCTCGCGTTCGTCCGCGTGCAGCTTGATGTCCGGCGACGGGTAATCCGTCGCCGACATGTCCGTCGCTGCGATGTCCTCGTTGGTTCCCAGCGCGCCGCGCAACAGGAACACGGGGCGCTGTCCTGCGCGCATGCGGCCCCGTGGTGGCACGGCCACGGGATGGCTCAGCGGACCGCGCTTGTGCGGACCGACGAAGCCGAGCGTGCGCGACGATCGCGACAGGTTGAGCAACGCGCGTCCCGTCGACGAGCGCGGATCCGGGTCGATGGCCAGGTCGTAATCGGTTTGCCGCAGCTGCCGCAGGACTCGCAGGAACCGCAATGGATGCGCGAATCCCCATCGGGGCAACACGAGCATCCTGCGCACGCCGTAAAAGCCGCCGAAGACCTCGTCCGCCACCGGACTGCGCGTGACGATGTCGATCTCGGCACCGGGATACACGCGTTCCAGTTCCTGCAGCAGCGGCGTGAGCAACAGCGTGTTGCCCAGCGTGTGACTGACGCGGCAGACCAGGATCCGGAAGATGCCCGTGGTCGGCAGCGGCCCGGCGTCGGCATGCGCCGTGCCGGGCTTCGACAACCCATGAATCATTGCGCGTGCAAGGCTACGGCGCAGCGCATGCGTACCGGCGGCCAGATGGCCAGGAGCAGGTGACTTGCCGGCGTGTTTGTTCATTGCGCTGAGTTCGGATGGCGTGTGGCCGACAACAGTCTACCGGCAGGCCGCGTCCGGGTCGCGCTTATGCGCGGCCGAACCAGTCTTCGCTCTTGCTCACGAGCGCGGGATGAGGCGCAGAGTCGACAGCGGATCGATCATCCCCCGCCAAGCAGACTCCACCAGGATCGGTGAACTGCGAGTCCATGCGCCGCAAACATCAATCCGCCCGATCGGCATACACCTTCACGATCTCGTACAGGAAGCGCCGCCCATCGAACAGCGACTGCACCCGGATGCGCTCGTTGAGCCCGTGCGCGCGGCTGCCTTCGACATCGTGGAACATGCCGGACATGCCGTAGGTCGGAATGCCGGCCGCATTGAGATAGCGACCATCGGTGGCGCCAGTGGCCATCGTCGGCACGATGGCGACGCCGGGCCAGATCCGTTCGGCGACCTGGCGCACCGGGCCCAGGATCTCGGGCCCGAGCGGCGGCGGCGAGGTGGTCACGCCGGTTTCGCCTTTCGCGGTCACGCTGATGCCGTCGTCGGCCAGGACCCGCACCAGCGCCGCGCGCACATCCGCGACCGGCACGCCCGGCAGGATGCGGCAATTGACGTTCGCGGCCACGCGTTGCGGCAGGGCGTTCGGTGCGTGGCCGCCATCGATCATCGTGACCACGCAGGTCGTGCGCAGCGAGCTGTTCCAGCCGGGATTGATCGTCCACAAGCGCTGCGCAGCGGCGTCATCAGGCGGACTCTTCAGGACCGCGCGCATGTCGGCAGCGACGGGCGGCGGCGACAGCTTCGCCTGCGCCTCGAAGTAGCCGCGCGTTGCCGGATTCAGCGCGATCGGAAACTGGTGCGCGCCGAGCCTGACGAGGCTCGCGCCGAGCCGCGTGATCGGGTTGTCGCGGGTCGGACGCGAACTGTGGCCGCCGCCGTCCGTCGCCACCAGTTCGAAATCCTGGTACACCTTCTCGCCGGCCTGCACCTGCAGTGCCACGGGCTTGCCATCGGCGTCCAGTTCGCCACCCGCGCCTTCGTTGATCGCGAACGCGGCGGCCAGCACGTCGGGCTTGTCCTGCGTGAGCCAACGCACGCTGTTGAACTCGTTCGGCGTTTCCTCGCCGCAGGTCAGCGCCAGCTTGATGCTACGCCGCGGCACGAAACCCTCCTGCTTGTAGCGCACGAGGCTGTCGGTGAACGCCGCCGCCATCGCCTTGTCGTCGCTGGCGCCGCGCGCGTAGAACCAGCCGTCCTCTTCGACCAGCTTGAACGGATCGCGCTCCCAATCCTCGCGCCTGGCCTCGACCACGTCGATATGCGCGAGCAGCAGCAGCGGCTTCAATGCGGGATCGCGACCGCGCAACAGCGCGACCAGCGCGCCGTGCTTGGGACGATCCGCAGGCGCGAGGATCTGCATGTCGGCCGCAGGAATCCCCGCGGTCTGCAGTCGCGCCCGCATCGCCTCGGCCGCCTGCGTGCAGTTGCCGGATGAAAGCGTGGTGTTGATCTCGACCAGCTCGCGATAGAGGTCGCGGAAGGCCGCTTCATTGGCGGCTTGCGCGTGCGCGGGGTTGGCTGATGCGAGGACGGCGGCAAGCGCCACGGGAAGGATCAACGACCGCGTCTGCAATGCCATGCCTTGCTCCGACCGAGGGAAGCTGCCGAGCCTGCAGCGAACCGAAGTCGAAAGCAAACGCAACCGTCGCAATGCTCTTCATTGCGCCGGGTGGAGCGGTCGCAGGCGATTCCGCCGCCTCTCGTTCCGCTAGCCGGAACATCCTCTCGTCGGCTGGCTTCACCGCGACCGGGAGGCGTGGCGCCTTCAAGCAGGTTGCGCGCCGTCATGGCTGCGGATGCAAACGAGCGGCAAAAGGTTGCAATGACCAATGCCATGCGGCGATGCCGCCCGTTCCCGTCAACATGCACACCATCGAGTGAACACGGGTCGGGGCATCGGATGCGCGCAGCAGGTTGGGCCATGGCGGTTTTGGTGGGATTTTCGGCCAGCGTGCAGGCGATCGAAGTCGATGGCCGCATCGATGCGGCCGAATGGCAGGGCGCCCAGCACGTCAGCGACTTCCGCAAGGTACAGCCGCTGAGCGGCGCGCCCGCCTCGCAACCGACGGAGGCCTGGATCCTGGCCACGCCGGAAGGCCTGGCGATCGGATTCCGCAACACCCAGCCGACCAGCGTCCCGCGCACGCGCCAGCGCGTGCAGCGCGATTTCGACGCCCAGGTCGACCGCGTCAACCTGATGGTCGATTTCGACGGCGACGGCCGCACCGGCTACAACTTCACCGTGTCCTCCACCGACGGCATCGCCGATGCGGTCATCACCAATGAAAACCAGTTCAACGACGACTGGGACGGCAACTGGCGGCACGCGGTCAGCGAGGATGCGGACACCTGGTCGGTCGAGATGCTGATCCCCTGGTACATCGCGCCGATGCACAAGGCCGATGGCGACAAGCGCACGATGAAGGTCTATCTCGACCGCGTGATCGGTTCCACCGGCGAGCGCGCCGCGTGGCCGGCCGCGAGCTTCGAGCGGCCGCGTTTCCTATCCGACTTCACGCAGGTCGAAGTGCCGCACTACAGCCAGTCGCTGCTGTCGTTCACGCCCTACGTGTCGGGCCTTTACGACAACATCGATGGCAGCAGCGATTTCGACGGCGGCGCCGACGTGTTCTGGAAGCCGAACGGTCAGTTCCAGATGACGGCCACGATCAACCCGGACTTCGGCCAGGTCGAAAGCGACGACCTCGTCGTCAACTTCGGGGCCACCGAGACCTTCATCAGCGACAAGCGCCCGTTCTTCACCGAGAACCAGGGCCTGTTCGAATACACCACGCCGTCTGACTTCAGCCAGCTGCTCTATACGCGCCGCATCGGCGCGCCGGCCGACGACGGCAACGGCGCCGGCGACATCACCGCTGCGATCAAGGTCAACGGCAGTTTCGGCGCGACCAAGTACGGGATCTTCGCCGCCGACGAAGCGGACGAGGTCGGTCGCTCGTTCCGCGCGCTGCGCCTGGTGCGCGATTTCAGCAAGCAGAACGTCGGCATGATGCTGACCCAGGTCGAGCGCCCCTTCCTCGACCGCGACGCCTTGGTGTTCGGCATCGACCACAACTGGCGGCCGAACAAGCGCTGGAACGTGCAGACGCGCGTATTCGGCAGCGATGTCGAGCAATCCGGCGACAGCGAAAGCGACGTGGGCGCGACGGTGTGGGCCGATTACGAGATGGACCGCGGCTGGCGCCAGCAGTGGATCGCGATGCACTTCGGCAACGACCTGCAGATCAACGATGCCGGCTACCTGTCGCGCAACAGCACCAATTATCTACATTGGCAGCTGCAGCGCCGCTTCACCGACCTGCCGGAGACCTCGCGTTACGCCTCCAAGGACTGGCGCGGCCGGGTCAGCACCAATTACAACAACCATGGCGAGAAACTCAACGACCAGTTCCGCCTCAGCCGCGAAGGCCGGCTGCGCGACGGCAGTTACGAATACGGGCAGATCAACATCAACAGTTCCGGCGTCGACGATCTGCTGACGCGCGGCAATGGCTCGCTGAAGCGACCGGCCAACTTCAACGCCTTCTTCGAGTACGAACGCCCGCGCAAGGGCAACTGGGCGCACGAGCTCGAAGCGGAAGTGCTGTCGGGCGGCCTGGCAGGCAACGACGAGATCGGCTACAGCCTCAGCTACGAAGCCACCTACTTCATCAGCGACGCCTTCAGCGTGAACGCGGGCTTCTTCGGCGATTACACACCGGACTGGCTGGTCTGGCAGCGCGACAACCTGATCGGCAGCTTCGAGGGACGCGAGCTCGATTTCAACGCCGGCCTCGACTGGACCATTGGCAGCAAGCAGGAGCTGCGCGTCAAGCTGCAGGCGATCGGCCTGAACGCAGACCTGCGCCAGGCCTACCGCGTCGATGGCGCGGGCAACGCCGTGGCGAGCAGCGAACCGGTCGACGACTTCAACGTGAAGAACCTCGGCTTCCAGATCCGTTACCGCTACGAACTGGCCCCGCTGTCCTACCTCTACATCGTCTATGGCCGCGGCGGCTACCGGGAGGACCAGTTCTCCGAGGACACCGGCCGCCTGCTGCGCGACAGCTTCGAGCTGCGCGACGACGAGCAGTTGCTGGTCAAGTTGAGTTATCGCTTCGAGTTGTGAGGTGCGCGGCGACACCTTCGGCGCCGGACGCCAGCAGTCGGTGCTCGGTGCCCTCGTCATCGTCGATACGCTGCAGGCACCAGCCGCAGCGGGCGCACAGGCGCTGCACGACTTGCAGGCCGATGCCGAAACCGATGGGCGCGTGCGTGGTCGCGCGTGGATTGCGCACGGTGATCGCCGCGTCGGTGGCGACCAGCGTGATCGCGCCGGGGCCACCGTGCTGGATCGCGTTGAGCAGCAGGTTGCCGAGCACCGCTTCGAGCACTTCGCGCGGCCCATGCCAGACGATGTCCTGCGGCATGGACAGGCGTAGTTGCTGCCGCCGGGATGCCGCGAGCGCTTCGAACTCGTCGACCAGTCCCTGCGCCAGCGGCAGCAGCGGCACGCGCCCGCCCGCCGGAGCGGTGTCGCTGGACAGCCACAACACGCTGTTGGTGGCCCGTTCCAACCGGCCTACCGCGCGCGTCAGGCGCGCCAGTAGCGCTTCTGGATCGCGTCCTTCGCGGACCAGCGCAAGGCTGGTGCGTGCCGATTGCAGCGGCGTGCGCAGCTCGTGCGCAAGGAAGGCAAGCGTTTCGTGCTCGCGGTCCAATGCCGCCAGCCGCTGCTCCCACGTATCGGCGAACAGGCAGGCGAGATCGGCAAACTCCTGCACCGGTTCGGCATCGGCTTGGCGGCGCAGCACGGCGGGCGTTTCGGCACGCCGGATCGACGCCATCAGGTCCTGGGCACGGCGTGCCGTGCGGCGCACGAAGGCGCGCGCCAGCGCATACGCCAGCAGCAACAGTGCGGCCAGCATTGCCAGCAGGTACGGAGCCACGCGCGGCAGCATCGCGGTGACGGTGAGCTGGTCGGTGACGTCGTAGGTCAGCAGGCGCGGCACGCCGTCGTCGTCGGCACGCAGCACGTGCACGTAGCGGCCGTCGGCCAGGCGGAACTCGGCGATGCCGCCGGCACGCAGCTTGCGCGTACGTTCGCGCAACTCGACCGGCGCTTCGGCCAGCGTATGCAGCGCGAAGCGCGGTGGCAGCACTACCCCGTCGGGTGCCTGCAGAGCAGCCGGCGCGAGTTCGCGCAGCCTGCGGTCGATGAAGCTGTCCTCCAGCACGAACAACAGCAACAGGCCGCCGACAAGGGCCAACGAGGCAAGACACAGCGTGAACAGCACCCACTGCCGCGCGAGCACCCGCGCGAGGCTATTCCGGCGCATCGCCATGACCTCCGTCACCGAAGCGATAACCGACGCCGCGCAAGGTCGCGATCAATGGCGTGCCGAAGGCCGCCTGCAGGCTGCGGCGCAACTGATGCACGTGCGAGCGCAGCGGATCACTCTCCGGCGGCTCACCCTGCCACAGCGCCTCGTACAGCGAGGCACGGCTGACGAAGCCGGGGTGCGCCCGCATCAGCAGCTCGATGAGCCGCACCGCCAGTGCGGTCAGCACGAGGTGTTGCGCGCCGTGCAGGAGCAGGTGGCGTTCGAGGTCCAGCTGCCATTCGCCAACGGTGAGCAATGGCGTGGACGATGCCGCAGCAACATGCGCGGCGATCGCGCGCACGCGTGCCAGCAGTTCGGCCGGCTCGAACGGTTTGACCACGTAGTCCAGGGCACCGGCCTCGAACGCGCGTAACTTCGCGTCCAGTGCGCCCTGCGCGGTCAGGAACAGCACCGGCGTGTCCACCTGCAGTTGCTGTCGCAGCCGCCGGCACAAGTCGAAGCCGTCGCCGTCGGGAAGGTGCGCATCCAGCACCAGCACGTCGAACGACGCCGTGCCGAGCACGTGCATGGCCTGAGCGACGCTGGCGGCGAAATCGACGTCCACGCCGTGCATCGCGAGGTAGTCGCCCAGTCCGGCGGCAACATCGAGATCATCCTCGACCACCAGCACGCGCAGTGGCGCCGACGCGGCCATGCCGCGTATCCGGGATTCCTCCGCCTTGCTCACCTCTCCGGACACGCGCCGATCCTCCATGGCCGGATGGTAGCCAATCAGCCGCGCGCCAGCCGTTGCAACTGGAACGCCTCCCGCCATTCGCCGCGCATGCCGGCGATCAGCGCGTGCATCAGCAGCTCGATGAGCCGCACCGCCAGTGCGGTCAGCACGAGGTGTTGCGCGCCGTGCAGGAGCAGGTTGCGTTCGAGGTCCAGCTGCCATTCGCCAACGGTGAGCAATGGCGTGGACGATGCCGCAGCAACATGCGCGGCGATCGCGCGCACGCGTGCCAGCAGTTCGGCCGGCTCGAACGGTTTGA
>JACMKK010000470.1 GCA_014380115.1 Luteimonas sp.
CGAGGACGTGCTGGTGGAAGTGGCGCAACTCGCTGCGCAGGGCGTGCGCGAAGTGAACCTGCTGGGCCAGAACGTCAATGCGTATCGCGGACGATACGCTTCTGATGAAAGCGAGGGCGATGGCGGTGGCGAACTCGCGGACCTGGGTTTGCTGATCCGCGCCATCGCGCAGATCGACGGCATCGGCCGCATCCGCTTCACTACTTCGCACCCGCTTGAGTTTTCCGACTCGCTGATCGAGGCCTATCGCGACGTGCCGCAGCTCGCCAACTACCTGCACCTGCCGGTGCAGGCCGGCAGCGACCGCATCCTCGCGGCGATGAAGCGCGGCTACACGGCGCTGGAATTCAAGCAGAAGATCCGCAAGCTGCGCGCGGTGCGACCGGATATCTCGATCAGTTCGGACTTCATCGTCGGCTTCCCGGGCGAGACCGAGATCGATTTCGACAAGACCATGGCGCTGATCGACGACGTCGGCTTCGACCAGTCGTTCTCCTTCATCTATTCGCGCCGTCCCGGCACGCCCGCGGCCGACCTCGAGGACAGCACGACCGATGCCGAAAAGCACGCGCGCCTGTCGCGCTTGCAGGCGCAGATCAACGCGCATTCGGCGGCGATCTCGCAGGCGATGGTCGGCAGCGTGCAGTCGGTGCTGGTCGAAGGCCCGTCGCGCAAGGACCCGAACGAACTCACCGGCAAGACCGAGAACATGCGTTCAGTGAATTTCCCGGGCCATCCGCGTCTGGTCGGACAGTTCATCGATGTCGTGATCACCGAGGCGATGGCCAATTCGCTGCGCGGACGCGTGGCGATCGCGGACGAAGCACCTGCCGCTTCGGTGCGTTGATGCCCGGCATGCGCATCCGCGAGATCCGTACGGACGAGTTCCCGCGGGTCTGGCCGGTTTTCCAGGAGGTGATCTCGCGCGGCGACAGTTATCCGTATCCCGCGGACTTGGCCCTGGAAGATGCACGCGCGATGTGGACGACGGCGCCGGCGCGCTGTTTCGTGGCCGAAGCCGGCGACGAGGTCCTCGGCTTCTATCGGTTGGCGCCTAACCATATGGGCCTCGGCAACCACGTCGCCAATGGCAGCTATATGGTCGCGTCCGCTGCGCGTGGGCGTGGGGTCGGCGCGGCGCTGTGCGAACACTCGCTCGAAGAAGCACGGCGCAGCGGCTTCTCGGCCATGCAGTTCAACCTGGTGGTCAGCACCAACACTGGCGCGGTGCGCTTGTGGCAGCGGCACGGTTTCGACATCGTAGGAACGTTGCCGGGCGCGTTTCGCCATGCGCTGCATGGTCCGGTCGATGCATACGTGATGTATCGCGGCCTGTAACGAGCAGAAGACGCACGCCGATGCCCACTTCACGTTCCAAGGCGGCACCGTTCGCGCGCTACGCGCTTGGGCTATGGTTTCTGGGCATCGCCGCGCTCGGCTTCGTTCGCTTCTTCATGAAAGCTTTCGCCGACCACAGCTTCCAGCCGACGATCGATGCGTGGCTCTGGTTGGCCGGCTCCGTGGTCATGGTGATCGCCGGTGTCTTCGCCATCGCGCTTGAAGCGCGCAAATCCCGGCTCACCCGATGACGCGCTGCCAACCAAGCCCAAATGATCAATCCAGGCGCTTGCGGAAGCGCAGGATCGCCAGCGTCATCATCACCGTGGTGAACGCCACCAGCGCCAGCACGTCGGGCCATAGCGCGATGAGGTCCGCGCCGCGCAGCATCACGCCGCGGATCAGGCGCAGGAAGTGCGTCAGCGGCAGCAGTTCGGCCAGCCATTGCACCACGCGCGGCATGCCGGCGAACGGGAACATGAAGCCCGACAGCAGGATCGACGGCAGGAACACGAAGAACGTCATCTGCATCGCCTGGAACTGCGACTGCGCCTTGGTCGAGATCAGCAGACCGAGCGTGAGGTTGGCGAGGATCAACAGTACCGCCGCGATGTAGACGTCGAGCACGCTACCGCGTACCGGCACATCGAACAGCCAGACGCCGAGCAGCAGCACCACGGTGGTCTGCACCAGCCCGATCACCGCGTACGGCAGCACCTTGCCGATCATCAGTTCGCTGCGGCTGACCGGCGTGGCGATCAGCAGCTCCATGTTGCCGCGCTCGCGCTCGCGGACGATGGCCACGCCGGTGAACAGCACCATCGTCATCGTCAGGATCACGCCGATCAGGCCGGGCACGATGTTGATCGCCGAGCGCCGCTCGGGGTTGTAGAACGCCACCACGCTCACCTGCGGCATGCGTGGCGTGCTGGCGGAAGCATTGCCTGAACTGGTGGTACCGGGATTCGTGCTTGCTGGATTCGTGGTGTCCAGCGGCAGCTGCGACAACTGCACCGCGGCGCTCTGCACGACCGTGTCGCTGCCGTCGACGAGCACCTGCACCGCCTCGCGGCCGTCGAAGCGACGCCGCTCGAAATCCGGCGGGATCACCACGCCGAGGCTGATCTCGCCGGCGCGCAGCAGCGTCATCAGTTCCTGCGGCGTATTCGCGCTATGCGTCGGCTTGATCACGCCGGTCGCCACCATGTCCATCACCACCGCCCGCGAGGCCGCCGTGTTGGCCTGGTCGGCGACGCCGGTCTCCAGGCCGCGCAGGTTGAGGTTGATCGCGTAGCCGAACAACACCAGCTGCATCACCGGGATGCCTACGATCATCGCCAGCGTGATGCGGTCGCGACGCATCTGCCGCATTTCCTTGAGCACGATCGCGAACAACCGGCGCATGTTCATGCCGCCTGCTCCTGCCGCGCCTCATCGGTGCGGCCGCGGCCGCGCGTCGCCGAAACGAAGACGTCTTCCAGGTTGGGTTGCGATGCCGTCACATCGGCCTGCAATCCGGCCTGCGACAAAGCCTCGCGGATATGCGCTTCGGTGTCGCCGTTGTCGACCGACAGCACGCGCAGGCTATTGCCGATCTGCGCGACGCTCAGCACGCCCGGGATCGCCACGAGCGCCTGCTGCGCGCGCCGCGGCTGCGCGGCGACGACCTCGACGGTACGCCCGGCGAGCGCAGCGGTGAGTTC
>JACMKK010000471.1 GCA_014380115.1 Luteimonas sp.
CTGGCGACCAGCACGCCCAGCGAAGGTTTCTGCCGGCGTCCGGCGCGGCCGAAGCGCTGCCAGGTCGCGGCGACCGTGCCGGGATAGCCGTTGAGCACGACCACGTCGAGGCTGCCGATATCGACGCCGAGTTCCAGCGCCGAGGTCGCGATGATCCCGTCGATGCGTCCGTCGCGCATCGCGCGCTCGGCATCGCGGCGTTCGGTCGGCAGGTAGCCGCCGCGATAGGCGCGGATGCGTGGCGGGTTGCGGGGGTCGTGGTCGAAGACATCCTTCAGATACTTGGTCAGCACTTCGACCATCAGCCGCGTCTGCGCGAAGACCAATGTCTTCAGTCCGGACTTGATCGCGATGCGCGCGATGCGGTTGCTCTGCGAGCGCGCCGACGCGCGCAGGCCGAGGTCCTTGTTGATCACGGGCGGGTTCCACAGCAACACGTGCTTGTCTCCCGTCGGCGCGCCGGATTCCGTGATCGCATGCACGCGGTGCTCGATCAGTGCCTCGGCGTGCGCCTGCGGATTGCCGATCGTCGCCGAGCACAGGATGAACTGCGGTGTCACGCCGTAGAACGCGCACACGCGCTTCAGGCGTCGCAACACGTTGGTGACATGGCTGCCGAACACGCCGCGGTAGGTGTGGATCTCGTCGATCACCACGTAGCGCAGGTTCTCGAAGAACTGCGCCCACTTGGTGTGATGCGGCAGGATCGCCTGGTGCAGCATGTCCGGGTTGCTGACGACGATGTCGCCATGCAGCCGGATCGCCTGCCGTGCATCGCCGGGCGTATCGCCGTCGAACGTGAAGGCCTTGACCCCGAGTTCGCCGGCGCGGTTCAACTCCAGCAACTCCGCGACCTGGTCCTGCGCGAGCGCCTTGGTCGGGAACAGGTAGAGCGCCTTCGCGCGCCCGGTCATCGCCGCCGCTACCACCGGCAGCGTGTAGCACAGCGACTTGCCTGAAGCCGTCGGCGTCACGATCGCCACATGCTCGCCGCGCTGCGCCGACGCCCAGGCTTCGGCCTGATGGCTGTACAGCCGATCGATCCCGCGCGCACGCAGCGCCGACTTCAACGCCTCGGGCACGTCGTCGGGCAGCGGCGCGTAGGCACCTTCGCGCCCGGGCATCGTGAAGCTGCCGGTGATGCGGTCGGCATAGCGGCGCGACAGGGCCTGAGTGAGGGCGCCTCCATCGGCATTGCGGCGGCCGTCTTCGCGCAGCACGAGGCCGCGCTCTTCCTCCTCGCCGCGCCGCGCGAGCACTTGTGCCATGAAATTCTCCCTGTCCGAGCGCCGAGTGGAACGCGATCGCGTCGCAGCTGATGAGAATGGCGACTCTGCATCGCGCCTCACGGATTCGCACAATGGGTAGAATCCGATTCCGCCCGGCAGTACCTCCATGCTCCGACTTACCGACATCAAGCTTCCGCTCGATCACGCCGAGCCCGCATTGGCGGCCGCGATCGTGACGCGCCTGGGCCTCCATGCCGATGAGCTGACGAGTTACACCGTCACCAAGCGCAGCTACGACGCACGCAAGCGCGGAGCGATCGTGTTGATCTATTCGGTCGACGTGGAGACGCCGCGCGAGGCTGACATTCTGCGGCGCTTGCACCTGGATCCCGAAGGATCGCCGCAAGGGCGCGACACCGAAGGCGGCAAGGTCGTGCCGGCGCCGGATACGACCTACAAGCCTGTGGCGCGCGCGCCGGAGAACTTGGCGCTGCGGCCGATCGTGATCGGCACCGGGCCGTGCGGACTGTTCGCGGGACTCGTGCTGGCGCAGATGGGATTCCGGCCGATCATCCTCGAGCGCGGCAAGGCGGTGCGCGAGCGCACGGTGGATACGTTCGGGTTGTGGCGTAAGAAGATCCTCAATCCGGAGTCGAACGTGCAGTTCGGCGAGGGTGGTGCAGGCACGTTCTCCGACGGAAAGCTTTACAGCCAGATCAGCGACAAGCGCCATCACGGCCGTAAAGTGCTGACCGAGTTCGTCGCCGCCGGTGCGCCCGACGAGATCCTCTGCGTCAGCAAGCCGCACA
>JACMKK010000068.1 GCA_014380115.1 Luteimonas sp.
GCCGCCGGTGTCGGTCGCGACGCAGACCGCGGCGCCGCCCGTGCCCGAGGAAGGCGCGCCATACGTGGTGCATCAGGACCTCGTCGACTGCGCCGGCCTGATCCTCGGCAGCCCCACGCGCTTCGGCAACATGGCCGCGCCGCTCAAGCATTTCATCGACGGCCTCGGCGCCGAATGGGCGAGCGGCACGCTGGTCGGCAAACCCGCCGCCGTGTTCACGTCCACCGCGACCATGCACGGCGGCCAGGAAGCGACGCTGCTGTCGATGATGATCCCGCTGCTGCACCATGGCTGCCTGGTCGCCGGCATTCCGTACACCGAGGCTGCGCTGCACGCCACGCGCGGCGGCGGCACGCCGTACGGCGCGAGCCACGTCGCCGGCATGCAGGATGATCCGCAGCCGAGCGACGACGAGGCCCTGCTCGCGCGCGTGCTCGGCCGGCGCATCGCGCAGTTCGCCGTGAAGCTCGGCACATGACGCGCCGTCGGTCGCGCATCGTGCTGGGCATTGCGCTGTTCGCTTTGTCGGTGCTGTTCTCGCTCTGGTTCCATGACGACCGCCACCGCATCGCGGCATTGCTGGTGTTCACGCTGCCGCCTTTGCTGCTGCTGGTCGGCGTGCTGCGCGGCAGCGGCAAGGCCGCGTTCTGGGCCGGCGTGCTGGGGCTGTTCTGGTTCTCGCACGGCGTCATGGTGGCCTGGAGCCGCATGCCGGAACGCGCTTACGGGGGGCTCGAGATCGTGCTCGCGATCGTCGTCATTCTGGCGTCGAGCTGGCCCGGCCTGCACGCCCGCTTCGCCGGGCGCCGTTGACGGCCGCCGTATACTGCAGTCACGAAAACGCACCAGACAAGGCAGCAACGCGATGGAAGAACTCCTGGTCGTCACCACCGGCGGCACCATCGACAAGGTGTATTTCGACGACAAGTCCGACTACCAGGTCGGCGAGCCGCAGATCGGCCGCATCCTGGAGGAACTCGGCGTCGCCTTCCGCTTCCGCGTGATCCCGATCATCCGCAAGGACTCTCTGCACATCAGCGAGGGAGACCGCGAACTGGTGCGGGCGACGATCGCCGCGCAGGACGCCCGCTACGTGCTGATCACGCACGGCACGGACACCATGGTCGATACGGCCAAGGCGCTGGCATCGATCGAAGGCAAGACCATCGTGCTGACCGGCGCGCTGAATCCGGCGCGCTTTCGCGGCTCGGACGCGGAGTTCAACATCGGCACCGCCGTCGGCGCGGTGCAGTCGCTGCCGCCGGGCGTCTACGTGGCGATGAACGGTCGCATCTGGGATCCGCTGAAGGTGCGCAAGAACGTCGACGCAAATCGCTTCGAGCCGCTCTGAGTCAGGCCGAATCATCCGGCCATGCCATGCTCGCGCCCGCATCGTCGTGGCGCGATGGCGCGCGCTACAGGCTGATGCTCCAGCTGTCGATGACGCCGCTGTTGCCGGCGGCGTTGTCGTCGACGCGCAGGACCCATTTTCCGTTCATCGACTCGGCCGAGAGATCGACCGCGTAGGCCTCGACGATGTTGTCGGTCGTGCCGCCGCTGCGGTTGGCCAGGTTGTAGACCGTGCCGTCGGGCGCGACCAGGTCGACCTTCAGCTCGCCGCGCGACGGATGCACGATGCGCACCGCGACCGGCGTGAGCGCGGGGGCGCGGCCGTTGCGGCGCGTGACGAAGATGCTGCTCGAGGCAACGGCGTTGTCGACGATCGGCACGTCGTGCGCGTTGCTGCGTATCCGCACCTGCCCGGGCAGCGCGACGGCATCGCTGTTCTTGCCGATTTCGCCGAGGAAGGCGAGACCGAGGCGCGCCAGGATCGTGCTGTGGATGGCGGTGTTGCCCATCTGCTGCAGCGTGTCGTTGGGGGTGTGCAAATAAGGGAAGATCGGACCTTCGTCCGGCATCGCCGACGGATAGCCTGCCGCCGTCCATGAGGCGTGGTCGGAGCAGGCGTAGCCGCAGGCGGACAGGCCCAGGGTGTAACCGCTCGGCGCGAGGTAGGTGGCGAACAGGTCCTGCACGAACTGCAGCAAGGTTGCGTTGGAATAATCGCTGATCAGACCGATGTCGGTCGTGCCCTGCGGTGATTTCCAATTGGTCATGTCGAGCTGCAGCACGCCGACGACGTTGCGATTCTGGGCCCGGAATGCCTGTGCGATCGCGTTGGACCCGCGCAAGCCGACTTCCTCGGCCGCGTAGCCCATGAACATGACCGTGCGCTTGGGTCGATAGCCGTTGGCCATCGCCACGCGCAGGACTTCGGTGAGCGTGGCGATGCCGGAAGCATCGTCGTCGGCACCGGGCGCATCCATGCTGTCGGCGGGCGTGCCGGGTGGATTGCCTTGCCGGATCGAATCGAGATGGCCGCCCAGGACCACGATCTCGTCCGGCAGTTCGCTGCCGCGGATCGTCAGGATCACAGACGGCTGCGTGCTGCAGTTGCTGCATGCGGTAAACAGCTCGGCCGAGACGTCGCTGCGTCCGTTGGCCATGGCCAGCCAGGTGTCGCGGATCCAGGTCGCGGCGTTGCGGCCGTGGTTGCTGGCGTAGTAACGGTTGGGCCACGCCGTCGACAGGTGCGAGATGGTGTCGCGGATGCCGGCCTCGCGCACCTGTGGCAGCCAGGCGCCGACCGTAGCCTGGTTGTCGATGCTGTAGGCAGCGAATGATTTGTTGATTGCCTGCGCCGTGCGCTGCGTACGCACGAAGCGTTCGGCCGCGGCGCGCGTGTTGAAAGCGAAGTAGCCGCCGCAGCGATGTTCCTCGTCGTGGACGTGGCGGCTCAGCTCGTCGAGCTGGTGCGTCCTGATCCGCGCCACCACCAGCGTGTTGCCGGTGGCGTCGCGTTGCGAGCCGAGCTTGCTGGCGAGCGCCTTGATGCCGCCTTCGTAGCTTGCGTTCGAGATCACGATGAACACCGGCGCCATCGGATCCTGGCTGCGCCGCAGATGGATCAGCTCGGCCGTATGCGCGGCCGCATGGCCGGCATCGAACGGGCGTTTCGCCAATGCCGGCCATGCACACGACCATACGGCAGCCAACAAGGCGCACGACGCGGCACGAAGCAGGAAGTTCATGGATACATCCTTGGCAATGGACGGGTCGGCCGCATCGGCGGTGCCATGCACGGGTGTCCGGCATGGACCTCGCGCATCTTACCCCTGCAATGACACGCGAACCGCGCAAAAAAAGACCCCGGCGCGAAGCCGGGGTCGGTTGAAGCAGACGCGGAGCAGGACTCAGAACTTGACGGTCCAGCGGTCGATGATCCCCACGTCGCCGTTGGCGCTATCGGTGACCCGCAGAGTCCAGGTACCGCTGCGCGATTCGGCCGGCCGCAAGATGATCTTGTAAGAGGCAACCAGATCGTCGGCACTGCCACCGGCGCGGTTGCGCAGGCGGATCACCCGGCCGCTCGGCGCTACCAGGTCGACGCTGAGATCGCCACGCCAGGTGTGCACGAGCCTGACCGACACATAGGCCGTGCGCGTCGTGCCGCTGCGGCCGCTGACCACGATCGGACTGTCGACGGATGCGTTGTCCGTGATCGCATAGTCGGCGTCGTTGGCATAGGTCTGCACGACGTCTTCGCCGGAGTTGAGGTTGATGATCTGCGACTTCGTCCCGGTGCCGCCTTCATCGTCGGTCACCGTCAAGGTCACGGTGTACGCCCCAGGCGCGGCATAGGTCTTGCTCGGACTGGCCACGGTCGACGTGGTGCCGTCACCGAACGTCCAGGCCCACGACGCGATGGTGCCGTCGCTGTCGGTGGAGGTATCGGTGAAGTTCACGGTGAGCATGTTGATCGCCATCGTGAAGTTCGCCGTCGGCGTGATGTTGGCATTCGGATCGTTGTCGAGACCGTCGATGAACTCGGCACCGGTGGCGCCGGTATCGAGCCAGTTGCTCAGTCGGGTGCTGTCGGAGCCACCGCCTGCCCACGAGGTCGAGACGCGGCCGTAGTAGTCGGTACGGTCGGTGCCGGTTGCCGCGCAGCTCGACAGTCCGCCGTGCAGCTGGCCGATCACGCGGTTGTCCGGGCTGTACAGCGGTGAGCCGGACGATCCGGGCTCGGTGATGCCGCCCGTCGGCTGCCATTGCACGTAGTGATGATCGGTGCCGGTGGTGTTGAAGTAGCCCGAGATCACCGTCGGCACGATCGAGTGGCTGATGCGCTTTTCTGCCGTCTGCGGATGGTGGATGCCGGTCGCGCCCGGGAAGGTGGTATCGCGGCGATCCCAGCCGCTCCAGTACAGATTGAACCCCGGGTTGGCCGGATCATCGAGTTCGAGCAAGGTGAAGTCCGACGCTGCGTTGGCTGAGCGGAACAGCGCGCCGGTGTTGAACTGGTCGAGCGTGCCGTCGCCGTCCTGGCCGCTGGCGGCGCTGCCGGGGACGCGGCAGGTCGAATTCTGGTAGTTCCAGTAGACGACGACGCTGGCGGCCGCGGCCGGCGTGGTGATGCCGCAGTGGTTCGCAGTGAGGAAATACATCTTGCGATCGTTGGCGGTGTTATTGACCAGCGAACCGCTGCAGGTGAACGTGCCGTTCCTGGTGTAGGTCGCCGAAGAGCGGATTTGATCGCGCCAGTCGTCGCCTTCGGGACAGACCACGTCGATGTTGCAGGCCCCCGACACGCCCTTATCCATGCCCGTGAGCGATGTCTTGCGCGCGATGCGGCCGAAACCGACGTAGTCGTGGTTGACCTTGGCCAGTTGCAGCTTCAGTTCGCCGACCTTGTCGCGCGGCACTACGACTTCGATCACGGCCTGGTCGCCCGCAATGATCGGGGTCCACAATTGCCCGTGCGCGTCGTTGTCGGCGGCTGTGAAGGTGCGGATGAGCTTGGGATCGGCACTCGGCGTCAGGCCTGCCGGGTAGATCAGCATGCGGCCGCCGGCCGGCATGCGGTACTGCGTGAAGCCGAAGTTGAGCGACAACGCGTCACGCGATTCGATGCGCAGGCGCCACACCATGTTCTTGGCGTCGAGCGGCTCCCAGGCGCCGGCATTGGCTGGCGACAGGTTGACGCCCAGTGCTTGCGCGAAACGCGGTGCCAGGTTGCGGGCCGCGCGCTGCACGTCGTCGGCTTTCAGCCGCGCGACATCGAAGCCCGGCATGGATTTCATCTCGACGCGATCGAGCCGCGCCAGCTTGTGGTCGAACGCGGCGGGTCTGGTATTGCCCGGCGCGGCGTTCGCAACTCCCATCGATAGCCCGACCAAGGCCATGGCTGCGTACAGTCGTTTCATGAACTCTCTCCCTTCACTGAGTGTGTGGCCACCGACTCGCCCCCTTCATCCATGGCCGCCCTGACCCGGCATCCCCGGGCCGTTCCGATCATGCAGCAAATCCACCGTCAGAATGTGATGCTCCAGCTGTCGATCATGCCGACATCGCCGGCAGCGCCATCGCGCACGCGCAGCGTCCAGGTCCCGTTTCGCAAACGCCCCGGCAGGAACATGGCCTTGTAGGCCGCATCGAGGTTGTCGGCACTGCCGCCGCGCGGGTTCTGCAGGCGGTGCACGCTGCCATCGGACGCCACCAGGTCGAGCGTGAGGTCACCCCTGCGGGTATGCAGGATCTTGACCGTGACGGTTGCGGAACGCGTCGCGCCGCTGCGGCCGGCGACCACGATCGCGCTGTCGGTCGAAGCGTTGTCGGCGATCGGAGCGTCGGTGCCGTTGCTGTAGCGCTGGGTCATGTCTCCGGTATTCACGACGAGCTGCTGCGACTTGCTGCCGGTGGCGCCGTCGTCGTCGGTCACCGTCAAGGTGACGGTGTACGTGCCTGACGCGGCATAGGTCTTCACCGGGCTGGCCTGGGTAGAGGTGGTGCCGTCGCCGAATGTCCAACTGCGCG
Source organism: Luteimonas sp. (assembly GCA_014380115.1). GTDB lineage: Bacteria > Pseudomonadota > Gammaproteobacteria > Xanthomonadales > Xanthomonadaceae > Luteimonas. The sequence continues at coordinate 5,878 of JACMKK010000068.1, forward strand.
ATGCGATGCTGCCGTCGCTGTCGGTGGAGGTATCGTTGAAGCTCGCGGTGGCGCCGCTCAGCGAGAGGCTGAAATTCGCCACCGGCACGACGTTGACCGGACCAGTCACGGTGAAGCGCACCGCATTGGGCGTGCCGGGCTTGCCCGATGCATCGGTGCCCTGCACATAGAGCGTATGCACGCCTGCGGCCAGGCCGGTGGTGGCAATGCTGGCGGTGACCGTTTCGCTGCTGGCATTGAAGCTGCCGTCGCTCGCATTCAACGGAATCACCGTCGCCCCGCTCGCCCACGGCGGCGCATCCAGGTAGGCCTTGGCCGAGGCAATGGCCTGTACCGGCTCGCTGCCATTGACCTGGTTGAACACCGCATCGTTGACCGTCGCGGTGAGCGTGACCGGCGTACCCGCGGCAACGCTTGCGGCAGAGACGCCGATCGCGGTGGTGTCGGGCCCGGACGGAAGCTTGTACGGCGCATACAGGCTGCGCGCGGCGTAGCGCAGCATCCTGAGATTGTCCGGCGACGTGGTGCCCTGGAAGCTGGAACAGCTCTCGAAGAACGTGCCGCCGAGCTCAATCGTATAGCTGGGCACGCCGAGGAAGCCGTACATGGTGTCGTCGGTGGTGCCGTCGGTGGCGTACAGCTCATCGGACTGCTGCGGGTAGTAGTTGTTTTGGAACGCCAGGCGGCGGCCGAGGGTCTGCAGCGCCGGGCCGTTGGGTGCGTCGTTGGGCGTGTCGCCCCAGGACCACAGCACCAGTTCTGCCGCGCTATGGATGTCGAAGAAGATGCCCTGGTAGTCGTCCGGCGCGGGACTGCTGATGGCGTCGCCGCGGCGATCGGGAAACAGTCCGCCGGTATAGACGCCACTCGGTCCCGGCGTGCCGGCGACGAGCTGCACGAGGTTCTGCGTTTCCGGTTCGGAGGTCACCATCGGGCCGCGATAGGTCGAATCGCAGGCGTTGCCGCTGGATCCGCCCGGCGCGGTGTTCCAGTGGAACGGAAAATTGCGGTTGAGGTCGACGCCGACCGAATTCGCGCTGCAGCTGCCGTTGGTGTTGTTGATGTTCTTGCGCCACGACAGTCCGGTCTCGGCCTTCTTGCGTCCATCCGGATTGGCCTGCAGCACGAGGTGGAAGCTGAAATTGTCGAGCAGCCAGGTGGCCTCGTCGTTGCTGCCATAACCCATGACCAGCCATTCCGCGAAGCGCGTGACCAGTTCTGCCGGCGCGTATTCGCGTGCATGGATCGAGCCGAACACGACCATCGTCGGCTTGTTCGGGATCGCCGCATCGGTCGCGCTGTTGGTCAGCTTCAACACCTTCATGTCGTAGCCGGTGGCTGGATTGGTGGTCTTCTGCCAGCTTGGGCCGATGTTGGCGACCTGCGCGATGGTCGGCTTCAATGCGACCAGATCGTCGATCGTCGCGTAGGTTTCCTCGACCGTGCGATAGCAGGCATAGCCGGGAATGCTCTTGAGGCCGAGGCCGGCGGACTGGCGCATCGCGGACTGGATGCGTTGCAGTTCCGCGGTGGCGGCCTTGTCGATCACGACCACGAATCCTTCGCGGCGCAACGCCTCGACATCTTCGGATGTCGCCTCCAGGCGCACGCGCCTGGTCTTGCGGTCGACGATCGGATGCTGGAAGCGCGAAGCGATCGACTGCAACTGCGCGCGGTTCTGGTACTGGGTGCTGACCACCAGCGGCATGTCGTCGGCGGCCGATGCGGCGGAGGCGATCGTCAGCAGCAGCGACGACGCCAGAAATCGGATATGCAAGGCTTGTCTCCCCATCCTGAATACGCGCCCGCCATGAGGCGCCGCGCGTCGAAACTGCACTAAAGCAAAAGCCTCCCTCCCCCGCAAGCGGGAGAGGGAGGCGAACGCATCAGAATGTGACACTCCAGCTGTTGATGAAGCCGGTGTCGGCATTGGCGTTGTCGTTGACGCGCAACTTCCAGATGCCGTTCAAGGCCTCGCTGGTCAGGTTCTTGGTGAACGTGCCGACGACGTTGTCGGCGCTGCCGCCGGTGCGGTTGTGGATGTTGTAGAGCGAGCCGTCCGGCGCCACGAGATCGACCTTCAGGTCGCCCTTGTAGGTGTGGACGATGTTGACGCTGATCGACGCATTGCTCGGACCGTTGCCGCTGCGGCCGGACACGGTGATCGGGCTGTCGACGGTGGCGTTGTCGTTGATCGCGAAGTCGGTGTTGTTGGTGTACGTCTGCACACCACCGCCCGTGCTGACCGTGACCGACGAGATCCTGGTGTTGGTCGCGCCGTCGTCGTCGGTGACCGTCAGGCTGACGCTGTAGGTGCCTGCTGCCGCGTACGTCCTGCTGGGGTTGGTGGCCGTCGATGTGCCGCCATCGCCGAAGTTCCAGCTGCGCGAGGCGATCGTGCCGTCGCTATCGGTGGAGGTGTCGGTGAAATTCGCCGTCAGGCCGCTTGTCGTGAAGCTGAAGTTCGCGACCGGTGCCACGTTGCCGCCACCGCCGGTGTCGAGGCCGTCGATGAACTGCGCGCCCGTTGCGCCGGCATCGAGCCAGTTGCTCAGGCGCGTGGCATTGCTGCCGCCTCCGGTCCACGACACCGAAACGCGACCGTAATAATCGGCCTTGGCGTTGTCGGCTGCCGAGCACGAGGACGGACCACCATGCAGCTGGCCGATGACGCGCTTCTCGGGGCTGTACAGCGGCGACCCCGAGGAACCGCCTTCGGTCACGCCGATGCCGGGAACCCAGCGCACGAAGATGTGGCTGCCGTCACCGGGAGAGGTCGGATTGGTTTGCGCACCGCCATAGCTGGTGGTACGCGTCGCACTGGTGCCGTGGCTGATGCGTTTCTCGGCGACATTCGGATGGTGGATGCCGGTCGCGCCGCTGTAGTCGCCACTGCGCCGGTCCCAACCGCTCCAGTAGAGGTTGTAGGCCGCCGGCGCGGGATCGTCGAGTTCGACCAGGGTGAAGTCCGAAGCGCTGCTGGCGGCGCGGAAGAACGCGCCGGTCAGGAACTGGCTGAGCGAGCCGTTGCCGTTCTGCCCGCTGGCGGCGCTGCCGGGGATGCGGCAGGTGGCGTTCTGATAGTTCCAGTAGGTCACCAACGATGCCGCATTGCCGCTGTTGATGCTGCAGTGGTTGGCCGTGAGGAAATACATCTTGCGATCGTTCGCGGTGTTGTTGAGCAGGCTGCCGCTGCAGAACAGGCTGCCGCCGGTCGAGATCGCGGCCGAGGAGCGGATCTGCGGACGCCAGGCATCGCCTTCCGGGCAGGCCACGTCGACATTGCAACTGCCCGAGGTGCCCTTGTCGGCCGAAGCCATCTGCACGCGCCGCACCATGCGATCGAAGCCGAGGTAGTCGTGGCCGATCCTGGACAGGCGCAGCTTGAGCTCGCCGGCCTTCGCCCGCGGCACGACGACTTCGATGACGGCCTGATCGCCGGACACCACCTGCGTCCACAACTGGCCGTGGCTTTCGTTGTCGGCGGCGGTGAACACCGGCACCGCGTCCGAGTCGATGCTGGCGCGCGTGAGGCCGGCCGGATAGACCAGCAGACGGCCGCCAGCGGGCATGCGGTATTGCGTGAAACCGAAGTTCAACGACAGCGCGCCCCGCGACTGCACGCGCAGGCGCCAGACGAGGTTGTTCGCGTCGAGGTCTTCCCATGCACCGGAATTGAGCGGCGTCATGTCGACCTTGAGCGATTGCGCGTAACGCGTCGGCAGGCCCTGCGCTTCGCGCTTGATGTCGTCCACTCTCAGCTTGGCGACATCGACCGCCGGCATGCTGCGCAGCTCGACCTTGTCGAGGCGTGTCAGGTTGTAGTCGAAGGCGGCCGGACGGCCGTCGCGTTGCACTGCGAAGGCGGTGCCGATCGACAGCGCGAGCAGGATCAGTGAGGCACACACTCGTTTCATGGGTTTCTCCAGGACGGAACGACGGCGAGGATTGGCATGCGTCAAACGACGACCCCGGCCGAAGCCGGGGTCGTCTTGTTTCGCCCTCTTGATCAGAAGGTGATGCTCCAGCTGTTGATGTAACCGACGTCGCCGCCGGCGTTGTCGTTGACGCGCAGGTTCCAGGTGCCGTTCAACGCCTCGCTCGACAGGTTCACGTTGTACGTCGAGTTGATGTTGTCGGCGCTGCCGCCGGTGCGGTTGTGCAACACGTAGACGCTGCCGTCCGGCGCGACGAGGTCGACCTTCAGGTCGCCGCGATACGTATGGACGATGTTGACCGCGACCGGCGTGCTGGCCGGCGCGTTGCCACTGCGTCCGGACACCGTGATCGGGCTGCTGACCGTGGTGTTGTCGCCGATCGCGACGTCGGTACCGTTGCTATAGGTCTGCGCGCCGCCGCCGCCGGTGCTGTAGCTGCCGGTCAGCGTCACGCCCGAATACGCGCTGTAGCCGCGCAACATGACGTGGTAGGTGCCGGCCTGCGCCGTGGCGATGTTGCACGTCTCGTTGTTGCCGTTGAGGTAGGGCCGGCAATCGTAAGTGGCTGTCGTCGGCGCCGAACCGAACCTCACGTACATGTCGGCATCACCGCTGCCGCCTGCGATCGTGAACTTCAGATTGCTGGCACCGGCCGGCACGGCCAGGGTCCAGAACTGCTGGCTGGACACGGCGCCGGAAATGTTCGTTACCGGCACGCCGTTACCCAGCACGCTGCCGCCACCGCCGGTGCTGACCGTGACCGGACTGGTCTTGGTATTGGTCGCGCCGTCGTCGTCGGTCACCGTCAGGCTGACGTTGTAGGTACCGGCCGCCGCGTACGTCTTGCTCGGATTGGTGGCCGTCGACGTGGTGCCGTCGCCGAAGTTCCAGCTGCGCGAGGCGATGCTGCCGTCGCTGTCGGTGGAGGTATCGGTGAAGCTGACGGTCAGGCCGCTCGCGGACGAGGAGAAGTTCGCGACCGGAGCGACATTGCCGCCACCACCGCCCGCGGCATCGACCGCGGCCTTGGCGTTGACGATGCCGCTGCCGATCGGTTGCGACGGTGGTGACGGGAACGCGCGCGCGGAACTCTTGAGCAACGCTTCGACCTGCGCCGGTGTCAAGGCCGGGCTGGCGACGGACTGGATCAGCGCGACCACGCCGGCGACATGCGGCGTCGCCATCGAAGTACCACTGTAGGACGCATAGCTTTCCGTGCCCGGACCGGCCGTGCCGGTGTTGAGCGTGGACAGGATCGCCGAGCCGGGTCCCGCGATGTCGACGCCGGCGCCATAGTTGGAGAAGCTCGAGCGCGCGCCGGTGCTGGTCACCGAACCGACGGCGACGACGTTGGCGCAGTTCGCGGGCGAGAAGCCCGAAACATTGGCGTTGCTGTTGCCCGCCGCGATCACCAGCGTGGTGCCACGGCCGACCGCGCCGTTGATCGCGCTCTGCATGGCGCTACCGCAGGCACCGCTACCGCCGAGGCTCAGGTTGATCGCTTCGGCCGGATTGGCGTTGGTGGGCACGCCGCTGACGCTGCCGCCCGAGGCCCAGATCACCGCATCGGCGATGTCCGAATCGTAGCCGC
>JACMKK010000472.1 GCA_014380115.1 Luteimonas sp.
CAGATGAAGGCCGAGCGCGAGAAGCGCGCCAACATCCTCGAGGCCGAAGGTTTCCGGCAGTCGGCGATCCTCAAGGCCGAGGGCGAGAAGCAGTCCACGATCCTCGCCGCCGAGGGCGAGCGCGAGGCCGCGTTCCGCGCGGCCGAGGCGCGCGAGCGCCTGGCGCAGGCCGAGGCCAAGGCGACCGAAGTGGTGTCGAACGCGATCGCTGCGGGCAACGTGCAGGCGATCAACTACTTCGTTGCGCAGAAATACATCGAGGCGTTCAAGGCGCTGGCCGAAGGCCCGAACCAGAAGTTCGTGCTGATGCCGATGGAATCGGCCGGCGTGATCGGTTCGCTCGGCGGCATCGCCGAACTGGCCAAGGACGCACTGAACCAGCAGACCACGCGCATCGTCGGCGCGACGCCGCCGCGCGCGGGAGGTTGAGCATGCGCTGGGACGTCTTCACCTGGGCTGCGGTTGCGCTGCTGCTGTTCGCGGCGGAGACGCTGGCGCCGGGCGCGTTCATGTTGTGGCTCGGCTTCGCGGCAGCCGCCGTGTTCCTCGCCGTGCTGTTCATTCCCGGCATTCCGGTGCTGGCCCAGGTGGCCGCGTTCGTCGTGCTGAGCTTCCTGTCGATCCAGGCGTATCGCACCTGGTTCCGCGGCCGCGAGCGGCAGAGCGACCAACCCGCGCTCAACCGACGCGCCGCTGCGCTCGTCGGACGCATCGTGCCGCTCGAGCGCGGCATCGTGCAGGGGCACGGCCGCGTGCAGATCGCCGATGCGTACTGGGATGTCGCCGGACCGGATCTGCCTGCGGGCACGCCGGTGCGGATCGTCGGTGCCGAGGGCATGACGCTGCAGGTCGAAGTCGCAGCCTGATCGCTTCCCCCTCTCCCCGCCTGCGGGGAGAGGGTGCCCGCAAGTGCAGGAATTCCCGCCGAGCACCCAAGTTCTCGGATATCCAGAAAAAGCGGCTACGGACGCACTCTGCAACAATACCAAGCTCCGCAGCCGAGCATTGCCGATGACGCAGACCGCCGCCCCGCAAAAGACCGTCCTCAACGATACGCATCGCGCCCTCGGCGCGAAGATGGTCGACTTCGGCGGCTGGGACATGCCGTTGAGCTACGGCTCGCAGATCGAGGAGCACCACCAGGTGCGCCGCGACGCCGGCATGTTCGACGTCTCGCACATGACCGTGGTCGACCTGCACGGCGCACAGACGCGCCCCTTCCTGCGCCATCTCGTTGCCAACTCGGTCGACAAGCTGCAGAAGCCGGGCAAGGCGCTGTACACCTGCATGCTGAACGCGCAGGGCGGCGTGATCGATGACCTGATCATCTATTACCTGGGCGAGGAGTTCTTCCGCCTGGTGGTCAACGCCGCCACGCGCGACAAGGACCTGGTCTGGATCACGCAAGAGGCCGCGCCCTTCGATGTCGAGGTCAGGGAGCGCCCGGAGTTGTCGATGATCGCGGTGCAGGGTCCGCAGGCGCGCGAGAAGGCGCTCGGCGTGCTCGCTGAAATCGATCGCGCACGCATCGCCAAGCTGGGCAAGTTTTCGGCGGGCGCGGCGCAGACCGCCGACGGCGCCGCTGCGCTGTTCGTCGCGCGCACCGGCTACACGGGCGAGGACGGCTTCGAGATCATCGTCCCGGAGCAGCAGGCGGTCGCGCTCTGGAACGCCCTGCTTGCCGCCGGCGTCAAGCCGGCCGGCCTCGGCGCGCGCGACACGTTGCGGCTGGAGGCCGGCATGAACCTGTACGGACAGGACATGGACGAGGGCGTGTCGCCGTACGAAGCCGCGCTGGCATGGACGGTATCGCTCGACGAAGGCCGTGACTTCACCGGCCGCAGCGCGCTCGAATCGCAGAAGGCCGCCGGTGCGCCGCGGCAGATGATCGGCCTGGTGATGGATGAGAAGGGTGTGCTGCGCCACGGCCAGATCGTGCTGACCGCCTTTGGCGACGGCGAAATCCTGTCCGGCACGTTTTCGCCCACGCTCGGCAAGTCGATCGCGTTCGCGCGAGTGCCGGCCGGCGATCTTCTCCTGGGCGCGGAGGGCGGCGTACGCGTCGACATCCGTGGCCGGCATGTGCCGGTGCGCGTGGTGAAGTTCCCCTTCGTGCGCGATGGCCAGGCACAGGAAGGGGTGTGAATCATTGTCTCCATTGCCTCCGTGCTTCGCTAAACTAACCGCTCTTCCCCCGACCGCACGACCGTCCTCCGGAGCCAGCAATGAGTGAGATCCCAGGCGACCTGAAATTCCTGAAGTCCCACGAGTGGGCACGCGTCGAAGGCGACGGCAAGATCACGGTCGGCATTTCCGACCACGCCCAAGGCCTGCTCGGCGACCTCGTGTATGTCGACCTGCCTGCTGTCGGAGACCGCATCGAAGCCGGCAACGCCGTCGCCGTGGTCGAATCGGTCAAGGCCGCTTCCGACGTCTACGCGCCGATCTCGGGCACCATCACCGCGGTTAACTCCGCGCTCGCCGACAAGCCGGAAACGATCAACGAGGATGCCTACGGCGAAGGCTGGATCTTCGTGGTCGAGGCCGAGGAGCCGGACCAGCTCAACGACCTGCTCGAACCCGACGACTACGCCGAGTTGCTGGAAGACGAAGACCACTGAGTCCCTGCGATCCTGATGCCGACCGGCCGCCATGTGCGGCCGGTTTGCTTTTGGCCCCGGTACGGCAGCAACGCATCCTGGCTGGAATATTCGACGCGTCGTTCCGCTGCGCCGACACGGGTTCAATGCCATCCCGCGAGCGATCGCTGCTTCCGTCGTCGACCCATCGCTCCGCCGGATTTCGCAGCAACGGACGCTCGATCCGCTGGCTGCGCCTAGGTCCGCA
>JACMKK010000473.1 GCA_014380115.1 Luteimonas sp.
CTTCATCGCAGGTACGGTCATCGCAGGTACGGCGAAACGACGTCGCGCCATAGCTCGTAGCCCTTGCGGCTCATGTGCAGGCGGTCGTCGACGAACAGTTCCGGGCGTGGCTGGCCGTCCGCGCCGAGCATGGGCGTGAACACGTCGACGTAGTCGACGTTGCGCATCCGCGCGGCTTCCGCCTTGACCAGTTCGTTGGCCTGGCGTTGCAGATCGAGAAGATGGGCGCGCGACGGGCTCGGCTTGATCGCGATGAAGGCGATCGGTGTGTCCGGCAGGTCGCGCCGCACGCGGGCGACGAAGGCGCGGAAATCCGCGAGCACCTGTGCCGGCGTGCGGCCGGCGTTGATGTCGTTGTCGCCGGAATAGATCAGGATCCTGGCCGGGTCATAGTGGATGGCGATTTGGTCCGCGTACCAGACGGCGTCGCGCAACTCCGAGCCGCCGAAGCCGCGGTTGAGCACCGGCATGCCGGGAAAATCGGTGGCCAGCGTCTGCCACAGCCGTACCGACGAGCTGCCGGTGAACACCACCGGATGTTGCGGTGGCGGCATGGCTGCATCTTCCGCGGCGAAGCGCGCCATGTCGGCCGTCCACGCCGTCGACGAGACCGGGTCGATGGCGGCGGTCGACGGCGCATCGTTCGCAGGCGCGGTGGCGCATCCCGTGGCAAGCAGCAGTGCCGCCAGCAAGGCAAGCAGCGTCGTGTTCCTGGACAAAAGGCGCATGGCCTCTCCTTGAGGTCGGCGGATTCGATCGAAGGCGCTGTCGTGGGCCTTCTGCAAGTGTGGATCGGCATGCCCGCGGGCGATCGGTGTTGACCGTGCGCAGCACAGAGAGTTCATCGTGGCGTGGCTCCGAAGTCCGCGTCTGGCGGGCTCCGCGAGGTTTGAGGATCGTGCCTGTGGCAAAATTGGCGGGTTCGGGCCTGGGGCCCGCCTGCAGATCCTGCCATGCCCGCTTCGAAGCCGTCGATCCACCCGGTTTGCACGATGTGCTTGCTTCGCCCGCACATCGGGCTCGCGCAGGCACGCGGCATCGCCTGCAAGCCGGTCGCCTGAGATGGCCGACGAGTTCGGCCACCTGCCACGCCGCCCCAGCCGCATCTTCAAGGCCACGATCTGGTCGCTGCAGGGACTACGCGCAGCGTGGCTGCACGAGTCCTCGTTCCGGCTCGAAGTCTATCTGTTCGTGATCCTCGCACCGTTGGGCTGGTGGCTGGGCGGCAATGCGATCGAGCGCGTGCTGCTGATCGGCTCGATGCTGCTGGTGCTGAGCGTCGAACTGCTGAATTCCGCGATCGAAGCGGTCATCGAACGCTTCGGCGACGAGCACCACGAGATCGCCGGGCGCGCCAAGGACATGGGCTCGGCGGCGGTGTTCGTGGTGATGATGCACGTGCTGCTGGTATGGGGCCTGATCGTGGGTCCGCGCCTGTTCTGAATGACGTATGGCAGCCGCGCTTGCAGGCGCGGCTGCCCCTTAGGATGTGTTTGCAATGATGGAATTACTGACCGATCCGCAGGCCTGGATCACCCTGATCACACTGAGCGCGATCGAGATCGTGCTCGGCATCGACAACCTGGTCTTCATCTCGATCGCGGTCAGCAAGCTGCCCTACGAGCAGCGCGAAAAGGCGCGCAAGTTCGGCATCGCGGTCGCCTGCCTGACGCGCATCGGCTTGTTGCTGACGCTGGCCTGGCTCGCAGGCCTGACCAATACCTTGTTCACGCTGTTCGGCCAAGGCATCTCGGTGCGCGACCTGGTGCTGATCCTGGGCGGGGTGTTCCTGCTGGTGAAGGGCACGATGGAGATCCGCGATGTGATCGAGGGCGAGCACGAATCGGTCGACATGGATACCAAGCCGGTGACCTCGTTCGGCATGGTGATCGCGCAGATCGCGGTGATCGACATCGTGTTCTCGCTCGATTCGGTGATCGCCGCGGTCGGCATGGCCAACCACACGATCATCATGGTCACGGCGATCCTGCTTGCCGTTGCGGTGATGCTACTGGCGGCCAAACCGCTGGGCCACTTCATCGACAACAATCCGACCATCAAGATGCTGGCGCTGGCGTTCATCGTGCTGGTCGGCGTGTATCTGATCGGGGACGGATTCGAGGCGCATATCCCGAAGGGCTATATCTACGCCGCGATGGGCTTCTCGGCCCTGGTCGAGTGCCTGAACCTGTGGGCCAAGCGCAACGCGCGGCGGCGCCAGTCCACGGACTGAGCTTCCACTGGCGCCGGGCCCATGCGGTACGCGGCGATGCGTTGCACCGTCCTTCGCGCGGTGCTGCAATGCGGCCGGCCATACTGGTCGCCATCGATCCCACGAGGAGTCGCGCCATGCCTGTCCTGTCCCCGCTGCGTTTCGTCCTGGTCGCCGTCCTCGCGACATTGCTGTCGGGCTGCGGCTACAACCAGATCCAGCAGAAGGACGAGGCCGTCAAGGCCGGCTGGTCCGAGGTGCTGAACGAGTACAAGCGGCGCGCCGACCTGGTGCCGAACCTCGTCAATACGGTCAAGGGCTATGCGCAGCAGGAGAAGGACGTGCTGCTCGGCGTCACGCAGGCGCGCGCCAAGGTCGGCCAGATCAACGTCAATGCCGATGATGCGGCCTCGCTGCAGCAGTTCCAGGCGGCGCAGGGCGAGTTGTCGAGCGCGCTGTCGCGGCTGATGGTCGTCGTCGAGAATTATCCGAACCTGAAATCGGACCAGGCCTTCCTCGGCCTGCAGACCCAGCTCGAAGGCACCGAGAACCGGATCACGGTGGCGCGCGGTCGTTACATCCGCACGGTGCAGGACTACAACACGTACATCCGCTCGTTCCCGCAGAACCTCGTCGCGAAGATGTTCGGTTACGCGCAGAAGCCGAACTTCACGGTAGAGAACGAACGCCAGATCCAGGAAGCCCCGAACGTCGACTTCGGCGCGCCGGCTGCACCGGCGACGCAACCGGCACCGCAGCAGCCGCCTGCACCCGAGCCGGCGCCGGCTGGCTGACGGACGGACGGACGGCAGGGCGCGGAGCGCACGATTTGCGCGATCTGGTCGCACGACTGCTCCTGCTGTTGGCCTGCGCCATCGCGCCCGTTGCGGCGCAGGCGCAGCAGGCGGCGATTCCGCCGCTCGACACGCCCGTGGTCGACACCACGGGCACGCTCGATGCGGCGCAAAAGCAGCGACTCGAGCAGCAGGCCTACGCGCTGCAGCAGCGCAAGGGCAGCCAGCTGCAGGTGCTGATCGTGCCGAGCACGCAGCCCGAGACCATCGAGGCCTATGCGGTGCGCGCGTTCGAGCAATACAAGCTCGGCCGCAAGGGCATCGATGATGCAGTACTGCTGGTAGTCGCCAAGGAGGATCGCAAGGTCAAGATCGAGGTCGGTTACGGACTTGAAGGCGCAATTCCCGATATCGCTGCAGGCCGCGTGATCCAGGAATATCTGGTGCCGAAATTCCGTGCCGACGATTACGGTGGCGGCATCGAGGACGCCAGCGCCGCACTGGTCAAGCTGATCGAGGGCGAACCCTTGCCCGCGCCGATGGCGGCCGAAACGCGGCAAGGCGGCGACCGCGGCGACTGGCTGTTCGCGTTGTTCGC
>JACMKK010000069.1 GCA_014380115.1 Luteimonas sp.
ACGCAGGCCACGACATCGCCGCGTGCGGCGTGGCGCTGCGCCAGCGCGTGGCCGAGGCCGCTGCCGGCGCCCGTGATCAGCACATTGCGTCCTGCCATGTCTTCGCTCTCCCCGTTTGCGGCATCCTAGGCGCTCGATCGCGACCAAGGCACGCACCATGGCACACCCAGACCTGTTCGATCTAGGCGGAAAAACGGCGCTGGTGACCGGCGCATCGCGCGGCATCGGTGAAGCCGTGGCGCGACTGCTGGCCGAATGGGGCGCGCACGTGATCGTCAGCAGTCGCCAGCAGGATGCCTGCGAGCAGGTCGCGACCTCGATCCGCGACGGTGGCGGCCAGGCCACGGCCCTCGCCGCGCACATCGGCGAGCCGGAAGCGATCGACGCGCTGTTCGCCGCGCTCGATGCGCGCGACCTCGCGCCCGATATCCTCGTCAACAACGCCGCCACCAACCCGCACTTCGGTCCGATGTGCGAGCAGTCGCTGGCGAGCTTCCAGAAGACCATCGACGTCAACCTGCGCGGCTACTTCTGGGCCACGGTGCAGGCCGCGCAGCGCATGCAGCGCGGCGGCGGCGGCAGCGGTGGGAGCAGTGGCGCCATCGTCAACATCGCCTCGGTCAACGCACGTCGCAGCGCGCCGGGACAGGGCGTGTACTCGATGACCAAGGCCGGCATCGTCTCGCTGACCGAGAACTTCGCCAAGGAACTCGGGCCGCAAGGTGTGCGCGTCAACGCGGTGCTGCCGGGCCTGACCGACACCAAGTTCGCCGGCGCGCTGACCTCCAACGACAAGATCCTGAAGATGATGCTGCAGCTGATCCCGCTCGGCCGCGTGGCGCAGCCCACCGAGATCGCGCCGATGGTCGCCTTCCTGTGCACGCCGGCCGCGAGTTACGTCACCGGCGCGAGTTTCACGGTCGACGGCGGTTACCTCGCGTAGAACGTACTCGCCTGGAACATTTTCCCTCAGCGCTACGACCACACAACCCAGAGAGATACGACATGATCGACCTCCATTACTGGCCCACCCCCAACGGCCACAAGATCACGCTGTTCCTCGAGGAACTGACCGAACAGGGCCACGCGCTCGAATACGTCATCAAGCCCGTCAACATCAACGCCGGCGAGCAGTTCACGCCGGAGTACCTGGCGGTCTCGCCCAACAACAAGATGCCGGCGATCGTCGACCACGCGCCTGCCGGCGGCGGCGCGCCGGTCAGCGTGTTCGAATCCGGCGCGATCTTGCTGTACCTCGCCGAGAAGACCGGACGGTTGCTGCCGTCCGACCTGCGCGGCCGCGTCGGGACGCTGGAATGGCTGTTCTGGCAGATGGGCGGGCTCGGGCCGATGACCGGGCAGCACGGGCATTTCAGCGTGTATGCGCCGGAGAAGATTGCGTATGCCATCGATCGCTACACGCGCGAAGCCGAACGCCTGCTCGGCGTGCTCGACAAGCGCCTGGCCGGCCGCGAGTTCATCGCCGGCGACGCCTACACGATCGCGGATTGTGCTTCCTACCCGTGGATCAATCCGTACAAGGACGCTCCGATCGATCTCGCGCCCTATCCGCAGATCCGGCGCTGGCATGCCCTGATCGCCGCGCGCCCTGCGACCATCCGCGCCTATGCGTTGACGAAGCAGGTGAACCCGGAAGCGGGCAAGCCGTTGGACGAGGAGGAACGCAAGGTGCTGTTCGGGCAGGGTGCGTCGAAGAAATAATGCCGCCCGCCCCACGCGACAAGTGACCTGCAATCCACTACAGACTCGATCCTGATGGAGATGACGACATGCTGCTACGCACGCTGGCAATGGCTGCGGTGTTACTCGCGACATCCTGCGTGTCGCGTCCGCCGGTGACCGCCGATGCCGCGCGTGCGGCGCTGGGCCAGGCCGCGGAAGCGTACGTGCACTTGGCGCTCGACATCGGCGAGCATGAGCCCGGATATATCGACGCCTACTACGGACCCGCGGAATGGGCCACGCAGGCGAAAGCCGCGAAGCGTCCGCTGCCGACATTGCGTGCCGACGCCGATGCGCTGATCGCGCGCCTGCAAGCGATCGACGGCTCCGCGCTCGGCGGGATGGAATCGCGCCGCAAGCATTTCCTGATCGCACAGCTGACCGCGGCGAAGACCCGCATGGCCATGCTGTCCGGCGAAAAACTCGCTTTCGACGACGAAGCCGAAGGCCTGTACGACTATCGCCCGGTGCTGCAGCCGCTGTCCGCCTACGACCCGCTCCTCGCCAAGATCGACGCACTGGTCCCGGGGCCGGGGCCGCTGTGGAAACGCGTCGACGACCTGACCGCCCGAACCGCGCTTGCGCCCGATCGCATCGACCGCGTGATGCGCGCGGCGATCGACGAATGCAAGCGCCGCACCGTGCAACATATCGCGCTGCCGCCCGGCGAGAAGTTCACGCTCGAACTGGTCACCAAACAGCCTTGGTCCGGCTACAACTGGTACAAGGGCAACGGCGTCAGCGTGATCCAGATCAATACCGACTTGCCGGTGTTGATGAGCCGCGTCGTCGACCTCGGTTGCCACGAGGGCTATCCCGGGCATCACGTGCTGAACCTGTTGCTAGAAAAGAACCTTTACCAGGATCGCGGCTGGGTCGAATTCAGCGTCTATCCGCTGTACAGCCCGCAGTCGTTCATCGCCGAAGGCTCCGCCAACTTCGGCATCGAGCTCGCCTTCGAGGGCAACGAACGTGAGACGTTCGAGCGGGAGGTGCTGTATCCGCTCGCCGGTCTCGACCCCGCACTGGCCAAGCAGGATGCGCAACTGCAACGCGCGCGCAGCGGTCTCGCCGGTGCGCGCCTGACCATCGCCCGCGAGTATCTGGACGGCCGCATCACTCGCGCCGAAGCGGTCGCCTTGGCGCAGAAATACCAGCTGCTGTCGACCGAGCGCGCCGAACAGGCGATCGCGTTTACCGACAAGTACCGCAGTTATGTCATCAACTACGGGCTCGGCCTGGATCTGGTCAGGGAGTATGTCGGCCGCGCGGGCCCCAGCGCCGATGCGCGCTGGGCGGCGATGGAGCGCATCCTTTCAGAACCCACCACGCCATCCGACCTGATGCGCGCACCGCGCCAGTGACCTCGACACGCGGCCTCCGGCAAGGGGTGCCGGGAGTGGCGGCAGGCTGTCATGACTTGCGGCCGATGCGGCACTGCCATCGGCGGCGTAGGGTCGCCGGGTCCTCCATCCGGCCGTGCCCATGAAACCTCTCGTGCTTGCCCTCGCCATCGCTTCCGCCCTGGCGCTCGTCGCGCCGTCGCCTGCCCTCGCCCAGGCCGCCGCGCCCGCAACGACCGAGGCCGCACCCGCGCCTGCCAAACCGTCGCCGGCCTGGGTCGAGAAGAGCAACGAGTACGCGCAGATCATGATCAAGGCGCAGGCGCCGTTCGCGCCCGAAGGCTTTTCGTTCTTCGGCATTCCCGGTTACGACGATCAGGTCAGCGACCTCAAGCCCGACAACGCCAAGCGCTTCCGCGCAGCGAACGCCGCGGCCAAGGCCGAGCTGCAGCAGAAGCTGCAGGTCGAGCGCGATCCCGACGTGCGCCAGGACCTCGAGATCATGATCGGCGCCGCCGACGACGCGATCGAGAGCAGCGAACTCAACGAGCGCCTGACCCTGCCCTTCAGCGATGCGCCGCAGACCGTCTTCAGCGGCATGCAGGGGCTGCTGTCCGAACAGACCCCCGCCGAACGCCGCGCGCGCGCGCTCGACCGCCTCAAGCGCTACGTCGGCCTGACGCCCGACACCACGCCGCTGACCACGCTCGCCCGCGAGCGCTACGAACAACGCGTCGCCGACAAGGCCTTGCTGCGGCCGACGAAGCTGGAAGTGGAACAGGCACTGCAGAACGTCGATACGTACGCCGCCGGCATCCGCAAACTGTTCGAGAAGTACAAGATCACCGGCGCAGACGAGGCACTCGCGGCGCTCGACAAGCAGTTCAAGGACTACGCGACGTGGGCGCGCACGACCGTGCTGCCGCAGGCGCGCAGCGACACGCGGCTGCCGCCGGCGCTGTACGCCAACCAGCTCAAGCAAGTCGGCATCGACCTCGACCCGAAGCTGCTGCTGCAGCGCGCGGAGCTGGAGTTCATGGAAACGCGCGCGGCGATGCAGCAGATCGCGCCGCTGGTGGCCAAGCAGAAGGGCATCGACGCGACCGATTACCGCGAGGTCATCCGCGCGTTGAAGAAGGACGTCATCGCCAACGACGCGCTCGAAGGCGATTACCGCAAAGTCATCGACGCGATCGATCCGATCATCCACAAGCAACGCATCGTCAACGTGCCGAACCGGCCGATGCAGATGCGCCTGGGTTCGCCCGCGGAAAGCGCCGCGCAACCGGCGCCGCACTTCCTGCCGGCGCCGCTGGTCGGCAACACCGGCCAGCAGGGCACGTTCGTACTGCCGCTCGGCAATCCCGCGCTCGGACCCGATGCCGCCTACGACGACTTCAACTATCCGTCGGTGGCGTGGACGCTGAGCGCGCATGAAGGCCGTCCCGGCCACGAGCTGCAGTTCACCGCGATGGTCGAGCGTGGCATCTCGCTGGCGCGCACGCTGTTCGCGTTCAACTCGGTCAATGTCGAGGGCTGGGCACTGTATGCCGAGGCGGAAATGGTCCCGTACGAACCGCTCGACGGCCAGCTGATCGCGCTGCAGTTCCGCCTGCTGCGCGCTGCGCGCGCGATGCTCGACCCGATGTTGAACCTGGGGTTGATCGATCGCGAACGCGCCGGCAAGGTACTCACCGACGACGTGGTGCTGTCGAAGGCGATGGCGCGGCAGGAACTCGACCGCTACACCTTCAACTCGCCTGGCCAGGCCGGCGCCTACTTCTACGGCTACAGCCGCATCATGGAGCTGCGCATGGAAACCGAACTCGCGCTCGGCGACAAGTTCGACCGGCTCGCGTTCAACAACTTCCTGCTCGACCAGGGCCTGCTACCGCCGGACCAGTTGGCCAAGGCGGTGCGCGAGCAGTTCGTTCCGGCGCAGAAGGCCAAGCGTTGATGCATTGGACCTCGGCCCGCCCTTAGCGCGCCGAGGTCGCGACGGGGAGTAAGAGACGCCCGTCCGGATCAGCAAACGCGTCCGATCAGCCGCCCTCGACCGACACCTTGAAGTTGGTATTGAGGTCGTTGACCAGGAAGCCGATCCAGCCTAGGTAGTTGCCGTGGATCACCGGCTTGCCGCGCTTGAGCTTGTAGTCGAGGTTGCTGCTGTCCATGTAAGCCAGGCGCACCTGCTGCGCGTCGTAGCTGACCTTGATGCGGGCGACGTGGTCGCGCAGGTTGAGCGTCGACTGGATCTCGCCGGGCTGCTCGGTGGTGACGCTCCAGCCGCGGCCGATCAGGGCGCGCTTGATGTCCTTGACGATCTGCTCCTCGCTGAGGCCGGCCGGAATGGCGACCGGGTCGGGATCGACCAGCGGCGCGCTGCGGGCGTGGACCAAGCCGGCGAAGGCGAGCAGAGACAGCGCGGCAAGCGCGAGACGGAAGTGACGCATCGATTTCCCCTGATGGGATGTTGGCTGGATGTCCGTTTCCCG
>JACMKK010000474.1 GCA_014380115.1 Luteimonas sp.
AGCTCGGCTCCGAGGTCCCGGTAAAAATGCTTGAAGGCGGCCATCGAAGCTTCGGGCGTGTAGGGAAACGACGAAAGCGCCCCGGTGAGCGTGATCGTCCCTTCGTCGTACACCTGGTCCGGAGCCGGCGTGCTGTAGCCGTTGAAACCGTAGCTGGCAGTCAATCCCCAAGCGTCCGGGCCGTAGCCCTCGAACTTCTTGGGATTCGCGATGCTCCACGCGCGATTGATCTGGGCGATGCGGCGACTGTTCTCGAAGTACGAGTCCGTGTATCGATCCCGCAAGGCGTGCGGGTCGAAGCCCATGAAGATGTAGTGCGTGAAGAACAGCGGCCCACCGCTACCGACGCCAACGTCGAGCTTGATGCCGAAGTAGGTGTTGCCGTTCGCGTAGAGTTTCCCGTCCGCGCTTTTCGACCAGCCTTCCCGGTAGGCCTGCGCGCGCTTGTCCTGGCTGGCCCAGCCGCTGTAGTACATGCTCGCCGGCACCGGATGCGTGGGCGAGGCGATCGCGAAAAGATAGGTCGCGAGGGTTTCGTTGAAGCCGACCAGCGGGTGGCTGATCTGGAATCCCCATTGCGGCGACCAGTGCCAGTAGAGATACGGGCTGTCGGGCGACGCGCGGTACCAGTCCCATTCCACGGCATGCCACAGCGCGGTGATGCGCTTGCCCAGGGCCTTCTCTCGCGGCGCATTGCGGTTGAAGTAACCACGCGCCGTCAGCAGCCCCTGGATCATGTAGGACGTTTCGATGATGTCGCCACCGTTGTCGTACATGCCGAACAGCGGCATCGTCTCGCCGGTCTCGTCGTTGTAGTAGTGCGACCACGCGCCGTGATAGCGCGGCGCGCGCTCGAGGAACGACACGATGGTCTCGAGCCGCTCCAGGCCCTGATCGCGCGTGACGAACTCGCGGTCGACGGCAGCCACGAGGGCGCTGATGCCGAGCCCCGTCGCGCCCGTGGCGACGATGCGGTCGTCGCCCGGAACATTCTCGCGCGCCATGCCCGAATGGACGCCCGAGGCTTCCCAGTAATAGCGGAAGGCCGCTTCCTGCAACATGCTGAGCAGTTCGTCGTCGGACAGCTCGCGAGTCGTCGCGATAACGGCCTCCGACTGCGCCGACTCGTGACCCTGCCAATCCGCGGTTGCAATCCGGTAGCGCGCCGTCACGCCGGAACGACCGATGAAATCCGTAAAACGATTCACGCCCGGCCGCTGGATCCCGATGGGGACGAACGGCTGGCCATCGATCGAGCGGAACACCACGAAGTAGTCCGCGGCGCTCTCGGTGCGCGCACGCCATTGCACATCGATGTGGCGGTCGTAGCCCTTAGCCGAAACGCCATCGGGGATCGGCAGCGACGCTGAAGCGGCGCCCTCCGCGGGCTCGTCATCGACGCGGATGTCGTCGACGATCAGCACATGCCCGATGCCATCCGCGCGTCGCTGGTGGAAGATGATGCTTTGCAATCGCTCGGGGTGAAACGCGTACACGGAAGCCGAACGCAGCTTCGCGAGTGGAATGCGTACCTGCACCCAGCGGTCAGCGGGAAGGTCGCCCGTGTAGGACGCCAACGGTTCCTCGACGGTGAAGCTGCCGGGGAAAGTCGCCACCTGCAGGCCGCCACGTGCGTCCGACAGCACCACCCCAGGCAGGTCCGCGGCCGCTATGGGCTCCGGTGAATACAACCAGAAATAGAGCGTGCCGCCGGATAATTCCGGGTATCGATTCGGAAAATTGACGAGCTGGATCTGCGCATCCCAGCTGCCGCCGGGCGCCGATTGCCACTCGATGCGCAGGGCGTTCGGCGGCGTGCGGAACACTGCAGATTCGACGGGCAGGCGGCGGAACAGCGTGGATTTCCCGGCCGGGCGATCGCCGGCCGACTTGAGGTGGCTCGGTGCCGTCTCGGACGCGCTCGATTGCCAGTACTGACCGAGCTGCTGGCTGTTGTCGAAAATGACGTGGCGGTAATAATCGGGCTGCGCGACGGCGGGACGGTCGACGCAGAGGCCGGCGACGAGAAGGCAAAGACCCAACGCTCCGATGTGCTTGCGCATGCTGTTGCTCCCTAACGTCGGCTCTGGCTAGCAGGTCAATCCGCAGCCTCATCTTTCACGAACCCGATGCCATCCAGCGCGGGCTGGATCTCGGGGTTCGCCATGAAGAGCTCCCACAGCAGCCCCGTACGATGGTTCTCGATCATCACCGTGATCGGTGCCTGGTTCAGCGCCATGTAGACCTCTTCGTACCAGTTCTGCGTCTGGTTGAAGCCGTCGTGGAACCCATAGATGCCCCAGACCTTCGCCCCGAGATCGCGGTAGTAGTGCTTCAGCGCGGCGAGCGATTCCTCCGGCGTGTAGGGCATCGACGCGAGCGATGCCATCACGTTGATCGTGCCATTGTCGTCGCGCGGCAGCGGCCGGCCGCCACCGGTGTTGACCCCGGCCGAGAGGCCCCAGGTATCCGCACCGTAGCCCACGAATCCGCGCGGGTTATCGATGCCGTAGGCGCGGTTGATCAGCGTGATCGCACGGTTGTTCTTGAAGTAATTCGTGTAGCGATCGCGGATGCCGCGCGGATCGAAACCGAAGTAGGAAAAGTGCGTAAAGAACAGGTCCGACCCATTGCCGACACCGACGTCCAGCTTGATGCCGTACCAGGTGCCGCCGTTCGTATAGCGATTCCCGGCCGTCGTGCGGCTCCAATACTGGCGATAACGGACATGACGCTCAGAGGTACCGGCCCAGCCCGTATGGTAGAGCGCCGCCGGCACGGGATGCGTCGGCGATGCGATGGCGAGCAGGTAGACGATCATCGTTTCGTTCCAACCGATGAGCGGATGATTGATGTGGAACCCGTGGTCCGGCGACCAGTGCCAGTAGAGAACATCGCTGTCGGGCGTCTGTCGGTACCAGCTCCACTCGACTTCGCGCCACAGCCGCGTGACGGTGTCGCGTATTTCGCGCTCCACCTCCGTGTCGTGGTCGAAATACCGGCGAGCCGCGAGCAGACCCTGGATCATGAAGGCGGTCTCGACGAGATCGCCGCCGTTGTCGTACTTGCCGAAAAAGGGCACCGCCTTGCCCGTGTCGCCGTTCAAGAAATGCGGCCATGCCCCATGAAACCTATCCGCGCGCGCGAGGAAACGCACGATCTTGAGGATGCGCTCGGCAACCGCATCGCGCGTCACGAACCCTCGCTCGGCGGCTACGAGCATGGCCATGACCCCGAAGCCGCTGCCGCCCAGCGCCAGCAGATTCGAATCGCCGGGCAGCACCTCGGGAGCCAGTCCGGCGACCGGGTGGCCGGCTTCCCAGTAGTAGCGAAAGGTCGCTTCCTGCACCATCGTCAGGAGCTCGTCGTCCGTGAACGCACGCGTGCTCGCGCCGGTCGAGGCCGGCGACGGCGCCGACTCGTTGCCCGCGAGATCGAGCGCCGTGACGCGATAGAAAGCCTTACGGGGCGGCGCCCCGACGAAATCGGCGAAGCGCGAACGCGATCCCTGCTGCGTGCCGATCGCTTCGAACGTCTTCGCGTCCCACGAACGATAGACACGGTACGCGAGCAGGTCGTCCGCGGCCGTCGGTGCCCAGCTCACGTCGAAGTGCCGCTCGTAGCCCCGCACCGTGACCGCCCCGGGCGCCGGCGGTGCGGTCGTGTCACCGGATCCGATATCGCGAATCTGGATGTCGTCGAGATAGAGCGTGTGCTTCTCGTTGTCGTCGAGGCCCTGCAGGAAGGTCACAGCCAAGGTTTCCCGGACTTCGAACTGGATGTCGTCGGTCCCCTTCACGGATCCGTCGAAGATGGTGGTAAACGGCAGCTTGACCTGCGTCCATCGCCCGGCCGGGATCCGCTCGCTGCCGCTGACCAGCGTGACGGCGTTCGTTCCATGCTTGTTGACGTCGGTCAGGTAGACGCGCGGCGAGTTGGCGGCCGTAATCTCGGAATCCGAGAAGCACCAGAAAGTGAGGGCGTCCCCGTCGAACTTGAACGGGCGCGCATAGCGCCGGGTAATCCCGATGGTCGCCTCCCAAGCACCGCCGGGCGCGGATTTCCATGACAACTTGAGAGCGTTCGGCGGGCTCACAAAGTGCTGCGTCTCTATGGGCACGGTGCCGTCGATCAACTCGAGCGCACTCGGTGCGATGAGCCAGCCACTGCTCGAGCCGTGCCCGCCGTCGGACTGGCTGTTGTCGAAAATGACGTGCCGATCGTAGAAGGACGGAGTGCCCTTGCCTGCGGCAAGAAGCGTGGGGCTTGCGAAGCCGAGAAGCACGAGGACGAGCAGTTTCGAGAACAGCCGGTTCATCTCTCTACCCCAGGTGATGGTCCTTCCCGTGGACGATGGGTCTCAGTGCTTTAGGAAGCTGGGGTCAGAGTAGCAAAAGGTGGAAACCACATCGTGTGTTTCGCCTTACGCATCATTGCGCCTTACGGCTTCATGCTCCGTTTTTGCGGCGGCGCGAAAACAAGCCGCCGATATCAGCCACAGCACTGTAAAAATACCGCTGAACAGCAAAGCCTTGAACACGCCATCCGGCGTGCTCGCGGTCGACGGTGCGGTCGCAATCGCTACGCCGAGCAAGGCCTGCATGATCGCCACGCCAAGCATGGCCCGCGCCATGCCCGCGGACTGAAACTAGGCAGAGAATCCACCTGTCACTGCCGCCATGATCAGCAGGAAGAAGCCAATGCCCGTGCCATCGTCGCGAACAACTGTGGTCCACACAGTCAGGAACGACGTCGCGACTGCGACGGCAACGCCTGCACGGTAGGCCCGGCTTCCGCTCGCAAAAATCCGGGGGCCCCGCGTGCGACGTCCGCTCGATCCCATCATATGCCTGCCTCCTGTGGGGATTGCGGCCTTATCCTGGCGCGGGTTCGTGTGGGCAGCATGAGGAGAATGTGGGGCGGAAGTGAACAACGACTTTCCACAAACGGGGTCGCAGACTCTTCTGGAGAACGGTCTCTGACCCCGTTCTTCGAAGCAGCTTCGCCTTGTCACCTGTTGCGAATGGTCGTATTCGTAACGTGTGACCGGAAAACCTCCTCACCCGCCATGACAATGAATCACCTCCGTCGCGACTTCCTGCAGAAACTGGTGACTTCGGCCGTGGTCATGCCGTTCCTGTCGCCATATCGGGCATTCGCCGAAGCGGATCGCGCCAGCACCGGGAGCAACCAGGGGAAGACGTTACGCGTCGCCCTCATGGGACTGGGCAGCTATGCCGCCCGGGTGGCGGAAGCCATGCAGTCCTGCAAGCGCGCCGGGGTCGCCGGGCTCATCAGTGGAACGCCTTCCAAACTGCAGGAATGGGGAACGAAGTTCGGTGTACCGGAAAAGAACCGGTACAACTATGAGAATTTCGACCGCATCAAGGACGATCCGGACATCGATGCGGTTTACGTCATCACTCCCAATGCGCTCCATCGCGATCAGGTGATCCGCGTCGCCAGGGCGGGAAAGCACGTCATCTGCGAAAAGCCGATGGCGGTCAACGCCAAGGAAGGGCAGGACATGGTCGACGCCTGCGCCGACGCCGGCGTGAAGCTGCTGGTGGGCTATCGAATGCATTTCGAGCCCAAGACGCTGGAAGTGATCCGCATGCGCAAGGCAGGCGATTTCGGAAGAATCCGGTTCTTCCAGGGCCTGTGCGGCTTCCGCATCGGCGATCCCGGCCAGTGGCGGCTCGACAAGGCGCTGGCAGGCGGCGGGGCATTGATGGATATCGGCATCTACGCCATCAACGGCGCACGCTACATGGTGGGCGAAGAGCCGGTATGGGTGACCGCGCAGCAAACCAGGACCGACCCGGTCAAGTTCAAGCAAGGGGTAGACGAAACCATCCAGTTCCAACTGGGCTTTCCCAGCGGAGCGGTGGCTTCCTGCCTGTCCACCTACCAGATGAACCATCTGGACCGGTTTTTCGTGACCGGCGAGGCAGGATTCGCCGAGCTGCAACCCGCCACGGGCTATGGCCCCATCCAGGGCCGTACCCACAAAGGCGAATTTACGCAGCCGCACGCCACGCACCAGACCATCCAGATGGACGAGATGGCCGGCATTCTGCTTGACGGGAATGCACCCGTGGTCCCTGTCGACGGCGAAGAAGGCTTGAAAGACCTGAAGATCATCGATGCCATCTATGCCGCCTGTGAAACCGGCGGCAAGCAGGAGCTGCGTCTGGGCTAGAGAGGAAAAGGGATCGGGTACATCCCATTTTTTGCAGCGGACGATGCGGGGGAGAATCGGCCGCCGCAATACACAAACGCACAAACGGGGTCAGAGACCGATCTCGGAGAACGGTCTCTGACCCCGTTCTTTTTTTTAGCTGGATTGCATCAGCCCACGACCGGCCGGTCGAAGGTCGAGCTCAGCGCGACGCGCCTGCCCGTGGCCGATGACTCGCGTGCGGCAGTGATGATCTCCAGCACGTGCAGCGCATGTTCCGGCGTTGCCAGCAACTCGCGGCCGGTCGCGAGACACTCGGCGGCCAATGCCGCGCCCTGCTGCCAGGTGTAACCCTGCGGATCCGTGGCCTGGCGCGCGAGCTGCGGCTGGTCGTGCGTCGCGATGTCCACGCCCAGCGGCAACCAGTCGTAGCCGACCAGCCCCATGAAACCGGCAGTCCCGATGATGCTGATCGTGTGGCGCTGCTCGCCGCTGCCATCGTGGCCGTGCGGATTGAAGTAGTTGAAGCCGGACTGGACATGCGAGATCACGCCGTCGCCGTGATCCATCAGCACCATCGCATTGTCCTCCTCGGTCACCTCGATGCGTCCCGCGCCCACGATGTCCCGATGCGGGGTCACGATGCTGAGCATGGCGGTGACGTGTTTCACGGGACCGAGCAGTCCAGTGAGCGTGGTGAGGTTGTAAACGGCCAAGTCAGGCAGGCTGCCACCGCCCTTGCGGTAGAAGAACGGCGCCCAGTCCGGTCCCTCGTGTCCGTAGTCCGCGTGCGCCGCGGCCACGCGCCCGAGCGAACCCGCGGCCAGCGTACGCGCCATCAACGCGAACTGCGGGGACTGCACCGTGATCGGTGCGCCCCAGAGCCGGAGTTGCTTGCCGCGGGCCATCCGCAGCAGTTCCTGTCCGGCCGCGAGCGAATTCGCGATGGGTTTCTCGCTCCACACATGCTTGCCCGCCTCGAGCGCCTGGCGGTTGAGGTGCTCGTGTTCCTGCATGTCCGTGAGGTCGACCAGGAACTCGAAGGGCTCCCCCGCCAGCATCGCGTCGATGTGCGGATAGTGATGCGCCACGCCGAGTTTCGCCGCCTGGTCCCGCGCCCGCTCGGGCCGGATATCGCAAACACTGACCACTTCGACGTACGGGCTCTGCGTCAACACCGGCAGGTACTGGTTCGAGACACTGCCGCAGCCGATCACCCCCGTGCGGATCCGCCGGCCAGGCGCCGCGACGACGCCTGCCGCTTGCGACCCCATCGAGAGCGCGCATCCCGCCAGCGAACCGGTCATGGCGGCGACACTCGCGGCCAGCGTCGTCTTCGCGAACTCGCGACGGCTAAAGAAATGCCTCGAAATTCCCATGGCCTAGCTCCTCTCGCTGCAGAGACAGGAGTATAGGAAACCGTTGTGCCTAAGGCCGCAGGCCCACGGGGCGATTGATCGTCTTCCACAAACGGTCTCTGACCCCGTTCTTTTCGCTCCCCAGCGGTAATTCAGTTCCGTGAACCGGATGTCGGCGGAAACGCCCAACCGGAACCGCGTTTCACTCGCGCTTAATTCCCTTGGGCGAATCCTGTCATTGCGGGCTTCTCCACGCCGCCCATAGCAGGCGGGTCTCGCCATGACTACTTCGCATACCTGGTTTATTCGCGTCCTCGTCGGTCTGGCGCTAGGCGTGATGGCTTTCAATCCTGGCGACGCACGTGCGGCTAGCGTGCCGGTGGCCAACTGCGCCGATAG
>JACMKK010000475.1 GCA_014380115.1 Luteimonas sp.
GTTCGGCGTGCCGCAATACATCAAGGCCGTCGGCGACGCCGCGCGCGCGCTCAAGACCGGCCCAACGGCCAGCGCGCTGTTCACGCTGTCCGAACTCGAAGTCAAGGAGCGCGGCGCCGACTGGAACATCCGCCAGGCCGTCATCGCTTCCGGCCATGCGACCTATCGCTACACCGCGACGCTCGGCGAGAAGAACAAGAAGAAGAAAGACGAAGCCGGACTGACTGCCCTTGCCATCAGTGGAGACGATGGCACCGCGCTGGCCCAGGGCAAGGCCATCGCCGCCGGCGTCGCCTTCGCACGGGAACTCGGCAATCTGCCGCCGAACATCTGCAACCCCGCCTATCTCGCGCAGCAGGCGCAGCAATTCGCCGGCCGCTTCGACAAGGCCGAATGCGAAGTGCTCGACGCAGCCCAGATGCAGGAACTCGGCATGGGCTCGCTGCTGGCGGTGTCGCAGGGCTCGGCCAACCCGCCGAAGCTGGTGGTGCTGAAGTGGAACAACGGTGGAGACGCCAAGCCTTATGTGCTGGTCGGCAAGGGCATCACCTTCGATACCGGCGGCATCAACCTCAAGGTCGCCGGCGGCATCGAGGAAATGAAGTACGACATGTGCGGAGCAGCCTCGGTGATGGGCACGTTCGTGTCCGCGGTCGGCATGCAGTTGCCGATCAACCTCGTGGTGGTCGTGCCCGCGGTCGAGAACATGCCCGACGGCAACAGCTACCGTCCCAGCGACGTGCTGACCAGCATGTCCGGCAAGACCATCGAGGTCGGCAACACCGACGCCGAGGGCCGCCTGATCCTGTGCGATGCGCTGACCTATGCGCAGCGCTTCGAACCGCAGGCGCTGCTCGACGTCGCCACGCTGACCGGCGCCTGCGTGGTCGCGCTCGGCAAGTACGCAACCGGCCTGATGAGCAAGCACGACGACCTGTCGAACGAACTGCTCGCCGCCGGCGAAGACACCTTCGACCGTGCCTGGCGCCTGCCGCTGTGGGACGAATACCAGTCGCTGCTCGATTCCACCTTCGCCGACGTCTACAACATCGGCGGCCGCTGGGCCGGCGCGATCACCGCCGGCTGCTTCCTGGCGCGCTTCACCGAAGGTCAGCGCTGGGCGCACCTGGACATCGCCGGCGTCGCCAACGACGACGGCAAGCGCGGCATGGCGACGGGCAGGCCGGTGGGGTTGTTGTCGCAGTGGCTGATGGATCAAGCGGGGAACGGGAAGTAGGACACAGGCGAACACAAGCCAAGGCCCACCCACTCCCCATTGCCAACTCCCCATTTCCTTGACATGCCCCGCGCCGATTTCTACCTGATCGCAAAAGACCGCTTCAAGGCCGAACCGCTGCGGCTGGTCTGCGAACTCGCGCGCAAGGCCTACGAGGCCAACCTGTGGACGCTGGTGCTGGCGCGTGACGCCGCACAGGCCGAGCAACTCGACGACATGCTGTGGGACATGGGCGAGGATGCCTACATCCCGCACCAGATCGCCGGCGCCGATGTCGACGAGGAAGAGGCCGCGGTGCTGATCGCGCCGCCCGACGTCGATGCGCCGCTGCGGCCGCTGGTGATCAACCTGCGCGATGCCGCGGTCGAAGGCGCCTTCGACCGCGTGCTGGAAGTGGTGCCGGCCGATGAAAGCGCACGCGAGCCTTTGCGCGCGCGCTGGAGCCAGTACAAAGCGCGTGGATTGGAACTGAAAAAGTTCGACATGTAGCCTCCTCCCTCGCCCGCGCAGCGGGGAGAGGGTGGCGCGCAGCGCCGGGTGAGGGGTGCGTGTGCTTCATTGCCCAGGATCAAAATGGATCCCGGCTTTCGCCGGGATGACGAGCAAAAAAGACAGCGAAACAATGACCACCCTCGCCCCCGGCTACGACCCCAAACAGTTCGAAACCCGCCTCTACGCCGAGTGGGAAAGCAGCGGCGTATTCGAACCGCGCGGCGACGGCCCCGCCTACACGATCCTGCTGCCGCCGCCCAACGTCACCGGCACGCTGCACATGGGCCACGCGTTCCAGCACACGTTGCAGGACGCGCTGATCCGTTACCACCGCATGCGCGGCTACCGCACGTTGTGGCAGATGGGCACCGACCATGCCGGCATCGCCACCGAGATGGTGGTCGCGCGCAACCTCAGCCGCGAAGGCCTCACGCGCGACGACCTCGGCCGCGACAAGTTCATCGAGACGGTGTGGCAGTGGAAGGCCGAATCCGGCGACACCATCGAGCGGCAGATGCGCCGTCTCGGCACGTCGGGCGATTGGACGCGCAGCATGTTCACGATGGACCCGCTGCCGTCGCGCGCGGTGATCGAGGCGTTCGTGAAACTGCACGAGGACGGCCTGATCTATCGCGGCCAGCGCCTGGTCAACTGGGATCCGGTGCTGAAGACCGCGATCTCCGACCTGGAAGTCGTCAACGAGGAAGAGGATGGTTTCCTCTGGTCGATTTCCTATCCACTGACCGACGGCAGTGGCTCGCTCGTGGTCGCGACGACGCGGCCGGAGACCATGCTCGGCGACACCGCGGTCGCGGTGCATCCCGACGACGAGCGCTACGCGCACCTGGTTGGCAGGACGATCACGTTGCCGCTGACCGGGCGCGAGATCCCGGTCATCGCCGACATCTATGTCGAGCGCGAATTCGGCACCGGCGTGGTCAAGATCACGCCGGCGCATGACTTCAACGATTACGCGATCGGCCAGCGCCACAAGTTGCCGCTGCTCAACATCTTCACGCCCGAGGCCGCGATCAACGATCTGGCACCGGAAAAGTATCGCGGCCTCGATCGCTACGACGCGCGCAAGGCCGTGCTTGCCGACCTCGAAGCCGCGGGCCTGCTCGTCGAAACCAGGCCGCACAAGCTGCAGGTGCCGCGCGGCGACCGCAGCGGCCAGGCGATCGAGCCGTATCTCACCGACCAGTGGTTCGTGAAGATGGACGGGCTGGCGCAGCGCGGGCTCGAGCTGGTCGAAGGCTCCGATGGACAGCCGGGCTCGATCCGCTTCGTGCCGCCGAACTGGATCAACACCTATCGCCACTGGATGGAAAACATCCAGGACTGGTGCATCAGCCGGCAACTATGGTGGGGACATCGTATCCCGGCGTGGTACGACGACGCCGGCAAGATCTATGTCGGCCGCAACGAAGCGGAAGTCCGCGCGAAGCATGCGCTCGCCGACGCCGTCGTGTTGCGGCAGGACGACGACGTCCTCGAAACCTGGTTCAGCTCGCAGTTGTGGCCGTTCGAAACCATGGGCTGGCCCGATCCCGAGGCGATGCGCGAGCGCGGCTACGACACCTACCTGCCGTCGTCGGTGCTGGTCACCGGCTTCGACATCATCTTCTTCTGGGTCGCGCGCATGATCATGGCGACCGACAGGCTGACGGGACGGATCCCGTTCAAGGATGTCTACATCACCGGCCTGGTGCGCGACAAGGAAGGCCAGAAGATGTCGAAGTCGAAGGGCAACATCCTCGACCCGCTCGACATCATCGACGGCATCGCGCTGGAAGATCTGGTCGCCAAGCGCACCACGGGACTGATGAAGCCGAAGGACGCGCCGAAGATCGAGAAGGCCACGCGCAAGGAATTCCCGGACGGCATCCCCGCCTTCGGCGCCGACGCGTTGCGCTTCACGATGGCCGCGCTCGCAGGGCCCGGTCGCGACATCAAGTTCGACCTCAACCGCGCCGAGGGCTACAAGAACTTCTGCAACAAGCTGTGGAATGCGACGCGTTTCGTGCTGATGAATACCCAGGATGTCGCCCTCTCCGCAGGCGACGCGCTCGAGCCTGTCACCGATGCGGAAAAGTGGATCCTGGCGCGCCTCGCCAAGGTCTCGGCCGAAGCCGAAACCCATTTCGCCAGCTATCGCTTCGATCTGCTAGCGCAGGCGCTGTACGAGTTCGCGTGGAACGAGTTCTGCGACTGGTTCGTCGAGCTGTCCAAGCCCGCGTTGAACGGCGACGATGCAGTCGCAGCCGCGAGTACCCGTCATACGCTGCTGCACGTGCTCGAAGCGTTGCTGCGCCTGTTGCACCCGCTGATCCCGTTCGTCACTGAGGAACTGTGGCGGCAGGTCTCGCCGCGCCTGGGTAGTGCAGATGACACGATTTCCCTGCAGTCCTACCCGCAGGCGGCCGACTTCGCAGGCAGCCAGTACGAGCAGGCCGAGACCGACGTCGAGTGGTTGAAGCAGATGGTGTCCGCCTTGCGCCGCATCCGCAGCGAACTCGGTGTGTCCCCGGCGAAGGCAGTCACGCTGCTGTTGCAGGAGGGCGATGCCAACGATCACGTCCGCATCGCGCGCTACGCATCGCAGTTGCAGTTCCTCAACAGGCTGGAGGCGATCGACGTCATCACCGGCGATCCGCCGCCGGCAGCGGCGGGCATGGTCGGATCGTTGAAGCTGTTCGTGCCGCTGGCAGGCCTCGTCGACCTCGA
>JACMKK010000476.1 GCA_014380115.1 Luteimonas sp.
ATCACGCGTCCGTACTCGTCGGAAGCTTCGGCGTCGCGCGGTGAGTGGCGATAAATTTCCTGGCGCGTCAGGTCATGGTCGTCCCACGCGGCGAGGTAGTCGCCGTTGTCCATCGGCGTGACGGTGCTCGGCAGTGGCAGGATCTTGAGGCCGTGCCGCGGCAGTTCGAGGTCGCGGATGATCTCCGGGCGCAGCAGGCTGACCACATAGGAGAACTCGGTGAAGCGATAGCCCGGAAAGATTTCTTCTGTGATCGATGCGCCGCCGACGACGTCGCGTCGTTCCAGCACCACGACCTTCTTGCCGGCGCGCGCCAGGTAGGCGGCGGCGATCAGGCCGTTGTGGCCTGCGCCGATGACGATGGCGTCGTATTGGTTGCTGGTCATGGTGTCCTGTTGGTTATTGCATCGCGTCGCTTCTGCTCGTCATTCCCGCGAAGGCGGGAACCCAGTGTCTTTGCGTTCATTGCGGAAAGTCGCTGGGTTCCCGCCTTCGCGGGAATGACGAACCAATTCTTCGGGGTTTGCCACGAGCAAGCATCACTTCTTCTTCCACTCGGGCTCGTAAAACGGCAACTTCACCACCACGCACGGCGCATGCCGGCGATGGTGTTCGACCGTGATCTCGATCTCGAGCCTCGTACCTGGCTCGTAGTACGGCCGTTGCAGGTGCACCAGCGCGATGTATTTCTTCAGCACCGGCGACCAAGTGCTCGTGGAGGCGTACCCGACCTGCTTGCCATCGTGCAGTACCGGCAGGCTGCCGCGCACGGCCATCGCCGGAATCTGCGGTGGCAGGCCGACTTCGGCGAAGTAGCGCTCCATGCCTTCCCAATCGATCTCGACACCGACGAGCTTCCATTCGGAGCCATCACGCTTCTCGCGCTCCAGCGCGCGACGGCCAACGAAATAGCCGGTCTTGTCGAGGTTCACGGCCCAGTCCAGTCCCATCTCGAACGGCGAGGATTTCTGACTCTCGATCCAGGCATGGTTGCTGGCGGTGTAGTCGACATCGATCATGAACAGGCCCGCTTCGACGCGCGCCATGTCCATCGGCAGGATGCCGCACGGCGTGATGCCGTAGTCGTCGCCGGCGACCATCAAGGCGTCCCATAAGGGCAGGGCATGTTCGGCGCCGATCCAGATCTCGTAGCCAAGGTCGCCGGTGTAGCCGGTGCGCGACACCGTGACCGGCATGCCGTCGATGCTGTTCTGCATCACGCGAAAGTATTTGAGTTTGTCGACGGGCTTCTTGCAGCAGCGATTCAGGATCGCGCGCGACTTCGGTCCCTGCAGGCTCAGCGCCGCAACCTGGTCGGTGACCTCGCGGATGGCGACATCCATGCCGACCGCGTTCATCGCCAGCCAGCGCAGGGACGGTTCCGCCGAGGTCATGCGGAAGCTGTTGTCGGCGAGCTTGGAAACCGTGCCGTCGTCGAGCAGCTTGCCCTCGTCGTCGCACCAGCCGGTGTAATAGACCTGGCCGACCGCCATCTTGTGGATGTCGCGCGTGGTGATCCGGTGCAGCAGTTGCGCCGCGTCGGGACCGTCGATCAGGTATTTCATCAACGGCGAAACGTCGATCAGCGCGGCCGCATCGCGGATCGCCCAATACTCGCGATCCAGCGACAGGTCGTAGGAGCCGGCGACGATGTGCCCGGCCCAGCGCCGCCAGTTCTGCGGCAGGCATAGGCGCGAGGTGCGTTCGTGAAAGGGCGTGCGCTTGAGTTCGGGCAGATGGTGCATCGAAGTCCTGCAGTGTTTGGCTAGCGTTTGCAGTGTCAGGCAGCTGTGCGTCCTGCAGCTCTCGAGCGCTGCCAGCGCATCACCGCGTACACAGGCAGGCCCGCAAGTCCCAATGCCAACGCGAGCTGGAACGGTTCGCGGCCGAGGCCGATGAAGGCGAACAGAACATAGGCCGCGCCGATCGCCGAAATCCACAGCAGGTCGCGCAACAACGTGCGCTCGCCGCGGCGCCACAATACCGCAAGGGCCACCGCGCAGCACAGGTACAGCGGCAGGTTCGCGGCCGTGACCACCTTGCTCATGAAGGTGAAACCTTCGACCAGGGACCTGCTGTAGCTCATCAGGATCATGCCGCTGGCCAGCAGTCCAGTCACGAGCAGGGCCACGGCAGGCGCGCCGCGGCGATTGTTGCGCGAGAACACCGCGGGCAACGCGCCGGCAGCCGCCATGGAGCGGGTCAGTTCGCCGACCAGTAATGTCCAGCCGTTCAACGCACCCAGTCCGCTGACGACGACGAACAGCGCCAGCCAGCGGCCGACGTTCTGGCCGAAGAAGCGATCCATCAGGGTCGCGAAGGGCGCGGTTGAAGCGGCCAGTTCCGACTGCGGGATCAGCAGCAGCGGCACCGTCGAGACGATGATGTAGATGACCGCCGTGATCAGCGTGCCGACCAGGGTCGCGCGCGGAATGGTGCGGCCCGGGTTCTCCACCTTCGCTGCCGGCACCGTGGCCGATTCGAGTCCGAGCATCGCGAACAGCGCGATCGTCGAGGCTGCCATCACGTCGCCCATGCGCACCGGCGTAGTCGGCGGATGGCTGACGTAACTCGATGGCTCGGTCAGCAAGACCCAGGCGCCGAGCGCCGCCACTGCGACCATCGGTACCAGCTTCAGCACCGTCGTGACGATCTGCACGCCGCCGCCACTGCGCACGCCGAGCAGGTTGACGGCGACGAACGACCACAGAAGCGCGAGCGCGAACAGCGACGGTTGCAGCTGCGCCAGTTCAGGAAACGCCGCAGAGATATAGCCGACCACGCCCGTGGCCAGCGCGGCATTGGTGATCCATACCGAGACCCAGTAGCACCACAGCGCAACGAAGGCCGGGATATCGCCCAGCGTGGCGCGGATATAGCCGTAGGGGCCGTCGGCACCTGGCATCTCGCGCGCCAGGCGCGCGAACACGCGTGCCATGGCCATGCAACCGAGGACCGTGATGCCCCAACCGATCAGCGCGTTGAAACCGTACGGCGCCAGCGATGCCGGCAGCAGGAAGATGCCCATGCCGATGGTGTTGCCGACGACTAGCGCGGTGCAGGTCCAGAAGCCGATTTTTTTGCCGTTGGTCACGGGGCATCCTCGGATGCGGAACTACTGAGACGATCCAGCGGTTGGGCGGCTTCCACGAGTGCCATCAGTCCAGGGGAATCGATTGGCCGTCTTTCACGACACCACGCACCTGCTGCAGGCATTCGACGTCCTGCAGCGGATCACAGGCCACGGCGACCATGTCCGCGGCCTTGCCGATCGCGATCGACCCGAGCTCCTTGTCCTTGTTGAGCAGCCGCGCCGAATCGATCGTCGCCGAACGGATCGCCTGCAGCGGTGTCATGCCGTAGCGCACCATGTAGGCGAACTGGCGTGCGTTGTCGCCGTGCGGGTAGACGCCGGCGTCGGTACCGTAGGAGATGCGGACACCGGCCTTGACCGCCTTGCGGAACCCTTCGCGCTGTGCATCCGTAGTCTCGAGATTCTTGCGCATGATCTCCTCGGACCAGCCGGCCTTGCGGCCGACGGTGTCGATGTAGTCGCCGTTGTAGATGTCGGCGTCGAGCCAGGTACCGTGTTCCTTCATCATCGCGATGGCTTCGTCGTCCATCAACGAGCCGTGCTCGATCGAACGCACGCCGGCGCGGACCGCGCGCTTGATGCCTTCGGCGCCATGCGCATGCGCGGCGACGAAGGTGCCGCGACGCGCCGCTTCTTCGACCGCGGCGCGGATTTCCGCTTCGCTGTATTCGGACTCGCCGGGTTCCGTGCCTGCGGTCAGCACCGCGCCGGTCGCGATCACCTTGATGAAATCGGCGCCGCCGTCGAGCAAGGCGTTGACCTGCTTGCGCACTTCGCTTTCGGAATTGGCGACGCCGCGGCGGAACTCGTCCGGAACCACCGTGCCCTTGGGCAAGCCGGTGATCTCGCCGCCGCCGCTGGTAATGGTGATGTAGGCGCCGGCGACGAACATGCGCGGGCCCGGGATCAGGCCGGCGTTGACCGCATCGCGCAGTGCGACATCCGCGAAGCCACGGTAGACGCCAACATCGCGCACGGTGGTGAAACCGGCTTGCAAGGTATCGCGCGCGTTCTTCGCGCCGATGAAGGCGTCGCGCGCCGGCGTGCTGTGCAAGGGCGCGGCAGGATCGGCGGACTGGCCTTCGTCGGCGAGATGCGTGTGCATGTCCATCAGACCCGGCACGACGGTGTATGCGGACCAATCGAGTTGGCGCGCACCTCTGGCGGCGGATGCATGCCAGGGTTCGATGGACCTGATACGGCCATCCTCGATGCGCACCGCCTGGTCGCCCAGCATCTTGCCGCTGTCGACATCGAGCAGGTGGCCGGCGCGCACGACGATGACTTCCGCGCTCGTCGCGTCGAAGCTCTGGACGAGCAGGAGCAGGACGGCGGTGAACAAGCAGGGCAAACGGCGAATCGTCATGCGCCGGCTCCATCGCCGGCATACGCGGCACGTAGCAGGTTATGGAAATGCCAGACGCCGCTTTCGCGCTTCGGACACAGGCGCCCGGCCTCGTAGAAGCCCGACGCCAGGCCTTTCTGCACAGCTTCGCAGATCGCCACGTCCTCGTGCTGGACCTCGTCGCTGAACGCCGCGTCCATCGCAATGCGTGCCTGCGCCCTGGCGTCCTGTGAGTAGTAGTAGTCGAACTCGATCCGGCAGCGCCCCGGGCCCAGCGGCAGCACGCGGTTGCTCTGCAGGCGTCCCGGCATCACGTTGAGCATGACATTGGGGTAGACGTGGTAGTAGAACGCCTGGCCGTCGCCGTAGATGCCTTCGCTGTCGCGCAGCGGCGAGGATTGCAGCGAATGCCACGGAAACAATTCGGTGTCGTAGGCGCGGTAGTCGAGCACCTTGGACAGACCCGGGTGCACGTGCGGCAGGTGGTAGCCCTCGAGGAAGTTGTCGACGTAGACCTTCCAGTTGCACTCGACTTCATACGAGTCGCGGCGCTGGTAGCGCATGTTCGACAGATCGATCGGCGCGATGCGCTCGCCGATGCCGGCGTAGACGTCCTCGAACGCCGGCACGTCGTCGCGCAGGGCCACGAACACCAGGCCCTGCCACTCGTGCACGCGCAACGGCGGCAGGTGGATGTCCTCGACGCGGAAGTCGCAGGCGCTCTGCATCTCCGGCGCGCTGCGCAGCTGGCCGTCGAGCGTGTAGGTCCAGCCGTGGTATTTGCAATGCAGGGCGCGCGCGCCCTTGCCGTTGCACAACGCCAGCGGGCCGGCGCGGTGGCGGCAGACATTGGGGAACGCCCGCAGCACCATGTCCTGCCCGCGCACGAGCAGTACGGGCGTACCGGCGATCTGTTCGACGACGTGGTCGCCGGATTCGGCCAGCTGGCCCTGGTGCGCGACCAGCTGCCAGCTGCGCGCGAAGACCGCGCGCTGCTCCATGGCCAGCATGTCCTCGCCGAAGTAATAGCGGGCCGACAGCGCGTGCGCGCGCGTCAGGTCTTGGTTCAAGCCTTCGTTGCGCACATCGTCCGTACGCAAGTTATCTGTCCGCATGGTCGCATCCGATCTCGTTATAAGCTTGCGTGCAATGTGACCCCGTCCCGAGGCATCCATGTCCCGCATCCCTTGCGTCCTTGCATTGTGCGCGTTGTCGGCGCTGGCGTCCGCAGCGCAGCCGCGTGCGCGCGACCTGGGCGTGCCGTTCGAGGGCAGTCCCGGCCCGCTCAACGCCATCACCGACATCGCTGGCATCACGGTCGGGCAGGTCACGCTGATCGAGGACCTGGCCAACGGAAACAAGGTGCGCACCGGCGTCACCGCGATCCTGCCGCGCGGCCCGGCGAGCAAGGCGACGCCGGTGTTCGGTGCCTGGTTCCCGCTCAACGGCAACGGCGAGATGACCGGCACCGCCTGGCTGGACGAATCGGGCCAGCTCGAAGGTCCGGTGACGATCACCAATACGCACAGCGTCGGCGTGGTGCGCGATGCCGTCATCGCCGAGCGCGTGCGCGCAGGTGGCGCGGATGCCTCCGGCTACTGGTGGTCGTTGCCCGTGGTGGCGGAGACCTGGGATGGCCACCTCAACGACATCAATGGTTTCCACGTCCGACCGGAACACGTGGCGCGCGCGCTGGCCGAGGCGAAATCCGGCCCGGTCGAGGAAGGCAACGTCGGCGGCGGCACCGGCATGGTCTGCCATGAGTTCAAGTGCGGTATCGGCACGGCTTCGCGACTCGTGAAGGTGGGTGACCACGACTACACCGTCGGTGCGCTGGTGCAGGCCAACTACGGCGTTCGCGACAGCCTGCGCATCGCGGGGGTGCCGATCGGGCAGCACCTTCGAAACGACCGCATCTATACCGATCCGGCGCTGACCGCTGGTGAGACCGGCTCCATCATCATCGTGATCGCCACCGATGCGCCGCTGCTGCCGCATCAACTCAAGCGCATCGCCAAGCGCGCCGGTATGGGCTTGGCGCGCATGGGCAGTTATGCCGGCAACGGCTCCGGAGATATCTTCATCGCGTTTTCGACCGCCAACGCCGACGCGCAGAAGCGCGATGCCGTGCTGCAGGCCAGCTTCATCGGCATCGAGCACATCGATGGCTTGTTTGCCGCGACCGTGCAGGCGACCGAGGAAGCGATCGTCAACGCGATGGTCGCGGCGCGCGATATGCGGGGGCAGGATGGACATTACGCGAAGGCGATTTCGCATGCGGAGCTCGTGAAGCTGCTCAAGCGTTACAGGCGTTTCAACCCACTGCGTTAGAGCTCCGGAGAGAAACGGATCCCTCTTTTGACCGTCATCCCCGCGAAGGCGGGGACCCAGTGTCTTTGATTTCAAGGCTGCCAAGTCGCTGGGTCCCCGCCTTCGCGGGGATGACGATTCATTATTTTCGGTCGCCTGATGCAGTGACATTCAGGGCTTCAGGAAACGGCCATACCAGGCCAGATTGCGCTCGAGCCGATCGCGCAGGTAGCTCGGCACCGTCAGGCCGTGATGTTCGCCCGGATAGACCACCAGCTGCGTCGGCACATCGAGCGACCGCAATGCTTGGTACATCTGCTCGGCGCCGAGGCAAGGCACGTTGAGGTCCTGTTCCGCGCACTGGAACAGCGTCGGCGTCTTGATGCGATCGGCATGCAGGAACGCAAAACTGGCGCGGTCGTATTGCTCGCGGTTGGCCCATGGCGTACCCAGCTCCAGCGCATACTCGCGCACGTACTGGTCGTGGCCATACATGGCGTACATGTTGGAGGCGCCGGCGCCGCTGACGGCCGCCTTGAAGCGCGTGTCGCTGGCGATCACGGCATTGGTGAGGATCGAGCCGTAGCTCCAGCCGCCGATGCCGAGGCGCGCGGGGTCCGCGATTCCCAGCGTTACGACGTGATCCACGCCGGCGAGCACGTCCTGCAAATCCACGGCGCCCCAGTCGGCGTAGATCGCCTTCGCGAAATCGAAACCGCGGCCGGAACTGCCGCGCGGATTCACCGCGACGATGGCGTAGCCCTGCGCGGCGTAGGCCTGCCAGTCGGCCATGAATTCATGGCTGTACTGGTAGACCGGTCCGCCGTGGATGCGCAGCAGGGTGGGGTAGCGCTTGCCGCGCTGGTAATCGAGCGGTTTGACGAGCAGCCCTTCGAGGGCGGTGCCGTCCTTGCTGTTGAAACGGATCGTCTCGACCTCCGCCAGGCGCTTGTCCTTCAGCCAGGCATTGTGATCGCTGAGCGCGCGCAAGGCGCCGCTGCCGCTCGAGGGATCGTCGACGGCTGCGATTTCATACGGGTGGTGATCGTCGCCGCCGAGCACCACCACGCGGCCGCTTGCCGAGGCATCGAGGTCGAAATCGAAGCGGTCGCCGTGGCTGAGTTCCGTGACCTTGCCATCGCGCAGGTCGATGCGCGACAGGTGCGTCACGAGGCTTTGCTCGACCAGCGCATATAGGCTGTTGCCGTCGCGCGACCAGCGCGGCTTGTAGAAGCAACGGTCGATCGGCGCCGGCAACGTCGTCTTGCCGCTGGCGACGTCGATCACGGCCAATTGCCATGGCGCGTAGTAGATCCACTTGTCCTCGCCACTCTGCAGGTAGGCGATGCGCGTGCTGTCCGGGCTCCAGGCTGGCCGGGTTTCCCAGTAAGGGTCGAGATCGGAACCGGGAAACGTGGTGAGCTGCCGCTCCTTCGCTCCGGCCTTGGGCTCGATGACATAGATGTCGTAGTTGAGGTGCCGGTCGGGATCCTTGCCGCGCTTGGTCACGTAGGCGATGAGCTTGCCGTCCGGCGACCACGCGGGCAGTTGCTCGTCGTGTGCACCCGGCGTCAACAGCTCGCTCTTGCTGCTGGCGACATCGAACAGATAGAGATGCTTGCGGCGATTGCCGAGGTAGCCGACGCCGTCTTCCTTGAACTGGTAGCGCTCGCTGACGATCGGCAAGGGGTTCTTGGGCTTCTCCTTGCCTGGCGGAAATTCCGGATCGAACGCGATCACCGCCAGGTGTTTGCCGTCCGGCGACCATACGAAATCCTCGACGCCGTCCGCGAACGCGGTCAGCTTGCGCGCTTCGCCGCCATGCGCCGGCATCAGCCAGACCTGCGTCGTCGCATCTTCTTCATCGTCGGCAGCGTCGGCCTTGCGATCGGCCAGGAACGCGAGCCACTGACCATCGGACGACCATTGCGGCCGCCATTCGCTGCTGTCGGGCGTGTGCGTCAAGCGGATGCGTTCGCGGCCGTCGAAGCGGACGCGCCACAAATCCGACTGCGTCTGGTCGGCTTCGAGATTGGCGGTACTGACGGTGTAGGCGACGAATTCCCCGTCCTTGGACAACGCAGGCTCGGTGATGTCGGCAAGCCGGGCGAGGTCGGCGGGCCCGAAGCGATCGTCGACAGGCTTGGCCGATACCGCGCATGCGATCAACGCGAGCGCAAGGACGAGCAGTCGTTTCATCGCACGTCTTCCTGTGGGCCTTGGGCCAGCGCACGATACTTGCCGCGGGCGTCGCGCAGGTAGTCGAGGGTCGCACGCCGTTCTTCGGCATCGTTGTAGTCGTCGCGTGCCTCGGCTGCGGCGAGCACACGCGTCAGCCAGTCGGCGAAATAGGTCGCGTCCTGTCGCGCGGTCGGCGCGAGCGCACTCCCGCCGAGCCAGACGGGGTTGGTCGTCGCGTAGGGATACAGATCGAACACGAGTGGATCGGCGCCATCGTTCCAGGCGCGCAGCAGCAGCCAGCCGCCATCGAGTTCGATCTCGCCCGCATCGTCGAAACCGCGGCGATCGCCAGTCAATACGAATGTCTTGACGACTTTGCCGTTGTGCACCAGTTCGAGGTGATCCACGGCCACCGGCGAACGTAGCGCGACGCGGTACCGATGGCTGCCGGACGACTGTGGCGAGGTGCCACCGGGTTTGGCATCGTCGAGCAGCAGGCCAAGCAGCGGTCCGTTGCTGGCGAAGCCGCGGCCCGCCTTGAGCGCCGCCATCGCTGCGGCCGCGTCGCGGCGGCCACCGGTATCGAGGAAGACCCGGTTCATTCCGACCGGGCCGCGCAACGACGCGTAATTCGCCATCGCATCGGTGCCCGCGCCGGCCGACACGCGCAGCCCCAGGTTGAGCAGGCGATACCAGACTTCAGCCGTCGCCTTGTGATCGGAGAATCCGACCACTTCGAGGTAGTCGACCTTGCCGTTGATCGCGTCAGCCGGTAGCTGATGGCTGAGTACCGCGTCCTTGACGGGATCGGGCACGGTGTCGAAGGGATGCACGTATCCCACCACGCCGCCTTGCGCGTGCGCGAGGTCTGCGATCACGCCGTTATGCGGATAGGGACTGGCGAGCGCGGTGTGGCGATACGCCGAAAAATCGGGGGTCAGGTAGTGGTCGCCCAGATGCAGCAGCCCGAGATGGCCCCAGAAACTGGTGTGGTATTCCTGCGCGTGCAAGAGCGTGACCTGCGCCGTGCTGGCCGGATCGGCATCGGTGCGGAAATGGGCGATGTCCGGAATGCGTTCTTCCTTGTTGACGATCAGGTTGTAGACGAGATCCAGGTCTTCGGCGCGTGCCTGCCGCGCCAGATGGGTGGGCGTGTTGCGGTAGTGGCCGCCGTAGTTCATGTGCACGTGCAGGTCGGCGCTGATCCAGTCGCCGAACACGGCCGGCAGCGGTCGCGGTTCGAGCCGCGCCTTCACCCGCGTTTCGCGACCTGCCACGACTTCGAGTTGCTGCTGCCATGGCGCGTACGCGAAGCCGTGCTGGACCGTGAGCTTGATCGATCCGGCCGGCACATCCAGCGCGCAGGGCGGTGCGCAATGGAAGTAGTGGGTTTCGCTGGCTTGCGCGCCGTGGTCGAAGCCGTCGTCGCCATGCGTCCACGTGTCGGCAGGCGCGTGGGCGCGGCCGTCGCTACCGAGCACGGCGACGCGCGACGGCGTGCGCCGGCCGTGTTCATCGACGATGTCGAGCAGCATGCGCGCGCGCAGTACCTTGTACTGAAAGGATTGCGGGGAAAGCGTACGGACTGCGCCGCCGATCGCATCCATCACGCGCAAGGCCGTATTGCCATCCTTGTTGTCGATATAGGCGATACGCTTGCCATCGGGCGACCAGCGCGCATTGCGGCGATCGAACTCGCCGAAGGTCAGCGGCAGCGGCGCGACGCCCGCGGGCGTGGTCAGCCACAGCTGCTGCCACTGGCGACCGTGGTAGCTGCCGAACAGCAGACGCTTGCCATCCGGCGCCAATTCGGGCCGCGCGCTCCAACTGGTTTCCTCGCTGAGGATCTTCGTAAGCTTTCCCGGCTTGCGTACCGCGACCGACCACAGGTCGCCCGAGCCCCAGGCGACTTCGTGGTTGCCGACGAAGTAGATCGTCTCGCCGTCGGCCGACCACGACGGATTGATCGCGTGGTCGAACGCCGAGTAGTAATAGCGATCGATCGTGCTCTTGCGCTCGCCGAGCAGGGGTCGAGCGTGGCGCAGGCCGCTGCCGTCGATGTCGGCGATGAACAGGTTGAAGTGACCGGTGCCCTGCGTCGAAACCCACGCCAGTTGCCTGCCATCGGGCGACAGGCGCGGCTCGACGTTGACCGCGCCACCGGCCGTCAGTGCCTGTTCGCGGCCGCTGGCCAGATCGAGTCGCCAAAGTTCGATGGCCTTGCCGTCGTAGCGCGCGAAGACGACGTTGCGGCCGTCGCGCGCGACGTCGGGCTGGTAGTCGTAGGCGGCCTTTGCGTGCGTCAGTTCGATGGTTTCATCGCCGTCGATTCGTTGTTGCCACAAGGAGCCGGCCATGCTGTAGACCAGCGTTGTGCCGTCTGGCATGAAGCTAGCGGAGGATGGGCCGGTGGTGAGCTGTGGTAGGTACAGTTCACGCCAGTAATAGCTGTGTGGCAGGTCGACTTGCTTGAGCACGGGTTCGCGCGCGGCTTGCGCTGCGCCAGCGAGGAGCATTAGTGCGAAGCAAGCGCGCTGGCGATGACTCACTGGTGAGCCGCGGGTTGCATGAAGATTGAATCGTCATCCCCGCGTAGGCGGGGACCCAGTGCCTTCGAGCTTTTACAACACAAAGTCACTGGGTTCCCGCCTTCGCGGGAATGACGAGCCGAGTCTCGGCTTCTCGCTGTTCTCATCAGGATCCGACCCCGGTCCCGCGCAACGCTTCATCAAGACTGGTCCTAAGCAGC
>JACMKK010000477.1 GCA_014380115.1 Luteimonas sp.
GCCGTTGACGCGCAGCCGCGGCGCATAGGCGCGCGCCGCCAGCTCGGTCAGGCCCGCGAGGCCGATCTTCGACAGCGTGTAGGAGAAATAATCGGGGTTGAGCGCGCTGAGCTTGGCATCGAGCAGGTTGACGACGCACGCCGTCGTATCGGACGGCACCGCGGCCGCAAAGGCCCGCGTCAGCAGCGCGGGGGCGCGCAGGTTGACGTCGAGGTGCGCGGTCCAGTTGACGAGGCCGAAATCGTC
Organism: Luteimonas sp.; assembly: GCA_014380115.1. Classification (GTDB taxonomy): domain Bacteria; phylum Pseudomonadota; class Gammaproteobacteria; order Xanthomonadales; family Xanthomonadaceae; genus Luteimonas. The sequence continues at coordinate 247 of JACMKK010000477.1, forward strand.
GATCGTGTCGTATTCGAAGCGCGACGCCGAATTGACCAGCAGGCCGAGCGGACCGGGTGCCGCGGCAAGGATCGTCGCGGCGGCGTCGGCGCGGGCGAGGTCGGCCGCGACGACGCTGGCATTGCCGACTTCAACGGCGAGGTCGTTGGCTTCGTCCACCGACATGTTGCAGTGGATCACCACGTGCCAGCCGTCGGCGGCAAGCGCGCGGACCAGCGCCGCGCCGATGCGCTTCGCTCCGCCGGTGACGATCGCCGTCTGCTGGATCATCGCGACGGCCTAGCCGCGTGAAGGGTGAGCAGCAAGCTGCCTTAAAAACGGGCACTGCCTGCCGTACGCCCGTGCGTCCCCGCCCCTTGCGCGCGGAACCCACGCACTTGTCCACAGCTGGCGTGGATAAGCGCGTTGAGCATCGCATCGCCTGCGCCTATCTGACGAAGGCGATGGCGCAACCCCCGATCATTGACCGATTTTCCGAAGAGACCGCGACCTTCACGGTGCGCGGCAACGAAAAACCCGACCTCGAAACGGGCGTAGCTGCGATCCGCAACGTGCTGAGAACATTGCCCCAACGGCCCGGCGTGTATCGCATGACCGATGCCGACGGCGGGGTGCTGTATGTCGGCAAGGCGCGGCACCTGAAGTCGCGCGTGACCAACTATACCCAGGTCACCCGCCTGCCCCGCCGCCTGCAGCGCATGGTCGCCCAGACGCGCGACATGACGATCGTCACGACCAACAGCGAGAGCGAGGCACTGCTGCTCGAGGCGCAGCTGATCAAGCGCTTCCGCCCCGCCTACAACGTGCTGCTCCGCGACGATAAGTCCTTCCCGTTCATCTTCCTGCGCGAGGATCACGGCTTTCCCCGCATCGCCAAGCATCGCGGCGCGCGCGTCGGCAAGGGCGTGTTCTACGGGCCCTTCGCGAGTGCCGGGGCGGTCAACACGACGCTCAACGCACTGCAGAAGGTGTTCCTGCTGCGCTCGTGCTCGGATTCGTTCTTCGCCAACCGCTCGCGGCCCTGCCTGCTGCACCAGATCCGGCGCTGCTCGGCCCCCTGCGTCGGGCGCATCGACGAGGACGGCTATGCCGAGCTGGTCGGCGATGCCAAGGCCTTCCTGTCGGGCAAGAGCCAGGAAACGCAGAAGAAGCTGGGTGCGGCAATGCAGGCCGCCGCCGAGGCGATGGACTTCGAACTCGCGGCGGTGTTCCGCGACCGGCTGCGCGCGCTGACCTACATCCAGGGCAGCCAAACGGTCCATTCCGAAGGGCTCGGCGACGGCGACATCTTTGCCCTCGCGGGCAAGGGCGGGGCGGTGTGCATCCAGGCCTTCTTCATCCGCGGCGGGCAGAACTGGGGGCATCGCAGCTTCTTCCCGGCGCACACCAATGACGTGCCCGAGGACGAGGTGCTGACCGGCTTCCTGATGCAATTTTACGAGGATGTCCCGCCGCCGCGCCGGATCCTGCTCGACCGCGCACTGCCCGAGGCGGCGCTGGTGGCCGAAGCCCTGTCGGTGCGGGCGACAAGCAAGGTCGAGATCGACCAGCCGCAGCGCGGACCGCGCAAGAAATTGATCGACCAGGCGCGGCGCAATGCCGAGGAAGCGCTCGAGCGGCGGCTCGCGGAAGGCACGACCCAGGGCAAGTTGCTGCGTGAACTGGCCGAAGTGTTCGAGTTGCCCGAGCCGCCGAACCGAATCGAAGTCTATGACAACAGTCACATCATGGGCACCAATGCCACCGGCGACGACACCACCGACGCCGACATCGTCGCGCTGGCGTGCAAGGCGGGCGTCATGTGCATCCAGATGTTCTTCATCCGCGGCGGCCAGAACTGGGGGCACCGCAGCTTCTTCCCGGCGCACACCAACGATGTCGCCGAGGACGAGGTGCTGACCGCCTTTCTGGCGCAATTCTACGAGGACGTGCCCGCGCCGCGCGCCATCCTGATCGACCGCACGCTGAGCGAGATGGCGCTGGTCGCCGACGCCCTGTCGGAGCGCGCGGGCAAGCGAGTGGGCCTGCGCCACGCGCAACGCGGTCCCGACCGGCAGCTCGTCGCGCAGGCCAGGCGCAATGCCGAGGAGGCGCTCGAACGGCGGCTGGCGGAGGCGACGACGCAGGGCCAGCTGATGCGCGAGCTGGCCGAACTGTTCGACCTTGCCGAGACCCCGGCCCGGATCGAGGTCTACGACA
>JACMKK010000478.1 GCA_014380115.1 Luteimonas sp.
GCGATGCGCAGGCGGCGGCACTGCGCGATCGCCGCGGCGGCCTGCGGCCCAACGATTTCGGCGATGGGCTGGCGGCGACCGAGCGACTGGACTGCTGGATCGGCCGCGTCGACGGCATCGAATCGGCGCCGTTGCCTGCCGATGCCGCGCAGTGGGAATGCCGCAACAACCGCCTTGCGTGGCTCGCGCTGCAGCAGGACGGGCTGCTCGAGGCCATCGCGCAGGTGCGGGCGCGCTACGGCGCCGAACGCGTGGCGATCGTGCTCGGTACGTCGACTGCGAGCATCGGCGCGACCGAAGAGGCCTACACGCGATTGCAGGACGATGGCGGCGGCACGACGCGATTCCCGGCCGACCTCGCGCGTCCGGCCGTGCACACGCCGCATTCGCTCGGCATGTTCGTGCAGCACGCCACCGGACTGCGCGGGCCGTGCATCACCGTGGCCACGGCCTGTTCGTCGAGCGCCAAGGTGTTCGCGCAAGCCGCTCGGCTGGTGCAGGTCGGCGTGGTCGACGCCGTCCTGGTCGGCGGCGTCGATACGCTGTGCGGCAGCGTGCTGTTCGGCTTCAACGCGCTCGGGCTGGTCTCGGCGGAACCCTGCCGGCCGTTCGATGCGCGGCGCGATGGCCTGTCGCTGGGCGAGGCCGGCGGTTTCGCGGTGCTCGAACGCGTCGCGCACGATGGCAATGACGGCCTGCAGCTGCGCGGCTACGGCGAATCCAGCGACGCGCACCACATGTCGGCGCCGCACCCGGAAGGCCTCGGCGCACGCCTGGCGATGGGCGATGCGCTGGCACGCGCCGGTATCGACGCTGCGCAGGTCGGTTACCTCAACCTGCACGGCACCGCCACGCCGGCCAACGACGCGATCGAGGCACGCGCCGTGGCGGCGTTGTTCCCCGACACGCTGCATGCCAGTTCCACCAAGGGCTGGACCGGGCATACGCTCGGCGCAGCCGGCATCGTCGAATCGGTGTTCGCGCTGATCGCGCTCGAGGACGGCGTGCTGCCCGGCATCCTCAACAGCGACGAGCGCGACGATGCTTGCGGAGCGCAGATTCGTATTGATAACGCGCAGGGTGCGATCCGTTATGCGATGAACAATTCGTTCGGGTTTGGCGGGAACAATTGTTCGTTGGTGTTTGGCCGGGCATGAAGACGATGATCTGCTCTCACACCTACTTCGGTTCTCTTGCTTTTTATGCCGCTCGCGCGCCAAGGGTCTATCCAGACCCGATGGGCGGCGTGCATGGATGCCCTCCCCTGCCGTCGCAGGGGAGGGGGCGAAAAGCATGAACTCACTGGCCGCCACCATCGAAGGCATCGGCTTCTGGGCGAACGGCTTGCCGTCGTGGCAAGCCGCGCGCGATTACGTCGCGAGCCAGGCGCTTCGCGACGATGCCCCAGCGAAACCCGCGCCGCAGCTGCTCGCACCGAACGAGCGCCGGCGCGCGCCCGACTCCGTCGCGGTCGCACTGCAAGTTGCACTCGCCGCCTGCAACGACGCGGGGCGCGATCCGAAAATGCTGCCGTCGGTATTCGCCTCCACGCATGGCGATCTCGCCATCACCGACTACATGTGCGCCACGCTGGCGCAGGAACCGCGCGCGCTTTCGCCGACCCGCTTCCATAATTCCGTACACAACGCCGCGGCCGGCTACTGGACCATCGGCAACGGCTGCGTACAGGCGACCACCGCGATCAGCGCCTACGACGCGAGCTTCGCGCAGGGTCTGCTCGAGGCGCTGCTGCAGTTGGCGACCGGCAGCGAAGCGGTGCTGCTGGCCGGGTACGACGCGCCCTCGGTCGGCCCCTTGGCGAAGGTCTCGGTCAGCCGCGGCCTGCTCGGCGGCGCACTGGTGCTATCCGGCGCGGCGCATGGCACGCGCCTGCGCGCGACGC
>JACMKK010000070.1 GCA_014380115.1 Luteimonas sp.
CGGCGGCGGCGGGCGCGTCACCGGGGCGGGCGCGTCGGCTTGCGACTACTTACCTCTACCGGCGCTGTGAGAGCATCCGCCGCCGCAGAAGCATCCCGCCGCCGAAGGCCAGCACCAGCAGCCCAGCGACCAGGAACTGCCAGCGGAACTTCGGCCGCCCCAGGGCCGCCGTGGCCTCCGCCATGCGGGTGATGCTGCTCAGGACCACCCCTTGGGACTTCGCACGTTCGATCAGCCGCTCCGCTTCCTGACGCTGACCCTTGTGCATAGCCAGAGACCACTGGAACACCACCGTCCGCGGATCTTCGGGCGCCAGCTTCGCCAGCGATGCGGTGCACGTCTCCAGCATGGCCACGTCGCCGAGGCGAACGCCGATCTCGCACCTCAGGTGGCTGGTCGCCAGCTCCAGCCCATTCTGCTTCGAAAGGTGCTCCAGCACCTTGGTCAGCTCGGTGCGGTCGTCGGGCCTCAGATCCCCCTCTTTGGCCAGGATCAAGTGGACGTAGCGCACGTAGTCCGCCAGCTCCACGCCTTCCCGATCGACGGCGTAGCGGCAGGCCTTTGTCGCCTTGTCGACCTCCTTGATGGCCTCGTAGGCCTCGCAGAGCTTTGCCCACCCCTTGGCGCGATCCGGCACCGCCTTGGCGACCGCACGGTAGTACTTCACCACCCCGTGCAGATCATTGGCCTTGTGCGCCTGCTCGGCCCGCTCCAGCAGATCCTGCAACAAGTACCCGAATTCCAGAGGGTTGGCGTTCTGCTCCTTGGGCGGAGGGACGCTGGCCTCCGGGTCGCGGTCGTCGATCCTGAACTTGGAGGAAAGCTGCCCGGGGTTCGGCAGGTTCAGCTCCTGCGGGGCCGGCGGCGCCTCCGCGCGCGCCGGTTGCGCCAGCGCGCCCTGCAGCAGCGTGACCGTCAGAGCCCCGAGCCCGATCAGCTTCCAGCGTCGCGTCATGGTGGTGCTGGTACTCACGCTGATGGTCATCGGGCCTCCCGAGGCGCGACTGCCTCCGGCCGCCTGTATAGCAGCGGCTCGGCCCCCCGATCATGACAGTTCAGCGTCAGAATGGTCTCAACGTTGCGCGCCCGGATCGCTGGATGTGCCAGGCGCGTTCCGAAAATCGGAGACATCGCTGATTGCCTTGCCGCCCTGTTTTGCCGCTCCTATAGTCACGCCGCCGTTGTTCGACGGCTCTGCAGGGGGTACGCAGTGATCAGAGCACGCTCGGTTTACCGCTTCGCGCAAGCGGTTGTCATCTCGGCCCTGGTGGCGTCCTGTGACGCAGGGGGCCCGTCTCAACCACTCCAGGGAGGACCGCAGGGCGGTTCCTTCAAGCCGGACGCCTCCGGTCCCACCGAGGTGACCACGGTCCAACCCCTCTGCGCTCCCTCCCGAGCATCCGAGGACCTGCGCCCCCGCGTCGACCTGACCGCGACGGGACCCTCGACAGGCGGAGGTGAACAGACCGTCCGCACGGCAGACCTCTTCCAGCGCTTCCACGCTGTGTGCGGAGGCTGTCACGTGTCACAGGCGCTCGGCGGAAAGCGCATTGCTGATCTCGCCGCCTTCATCACCACCTTTGACCGCGCCGTGTGGCTGGCGGCAATCAAGAGCGACGTTTCCGAGAAGGCGATGCCACCCGTGGCCAGCGGCGGAAAGCTGTTCAAGGACCGCCAGGGCGACGACAACGACCCGGTCATCACTCTGGTCCGCTATCTAGAGCCCTGGCTCGCCGCCGGGCGGCCAGGCGAGGTCTTCATGATGGGCGGCGTCGCAGCGGCACCCTCCACCCAGGCCGACTATTCCTTTCCAGCAGAGGTCGGGGCGACCATGAGCAACCTCGGCAATTGCATCCCCAGGAAGGACACCGTTGCCGCCAGCGCCTCGGGCATCATGGAGAGGCTGGACTCGGACTTTGCCGGGGCAACCACACTCCCTCCCAGGTTGTCGGACACCGACCTTACGACCTTCAATTCCGAGGCACTCGCCGGAACCGGCGTCATCGCCTTTGTCCCCACCTACCCCTTGTGGTCGGACGGCTCGGGCAAGCTTCGCCACATACGCGTTCCCAAGGGAAAGACCGTCAAGTTCGACAAGGCCAACCAGACCTTCGAGATCCCACCGAACACCCGCTTTTACAAGACATTCTTCAAGAAGGTCATCGACCGCGCCGGGCAAGAGCGTAACCGCAAGATGGAGACGCGGTTGATCGTCTCCCGACCCGACACCGTCAAGGAGGACGGCTCAGCGAAGAACAACGCTCTCTTCGGCACGTACGTCTGGAGCGACGACGAGACATCCGCCACCCTGGCCAACCTTCCCTACCGTGATGGCACGCTCTTCGCGGACCAGGTGCTCACCTACATCACCAATGAAGCGAGCTATCAAGAGATCGTCGATAGCGTGGGACCAGGCGCCAGCGGCTATGCGTCCAACCTGGATGCAGCCTTCAAGAAGGCGCTGGCAAAGAACCCCAGCCTGCAGCGGCACTACGCCATCCCCGGCCGCATCCGGTGCGAACAGTGCCACATGGGCAGCTCGACCAAGGACTTCATCCTGGGCTTCAACCCCCTGCAGGTCGCCCGTCGCGTCGACCACACCGGCGGCACCTACGAGCCCACCGGCGAAGACGAGCTCAACCAGCTGCAACGTCTCATCGACTACGGCGTCATCTCAGGCATGACCTCTCCGGCCGACGTGGTCGTGCTGGAGAATTCCCAGGGCACCCGCAAGCCCCGCACCCCCGCCGAGCTCACCGCGCAGGGCTACATGATCGGCAACTGCGCCCACTGCCACAACCCCCGCGGCTTGCCCAGCGTCACCAAGCCTGAGCTGACCGCCGTACTGGACTTCATACCCCGCCCCGACGGGGGCGGCATCTTCCAGTTTCCCCTAGACCTGATGAGCCCGGTTCGTTTCCGGGGCGCCAATGGCGATGTGCCGATTCCATACATCACTCCATCGTTACATGACTATCCCGTCACGACTGCCGCGCTATTGCGAGTCGACAATGGCGAGGACGCGTCCCCGGTTGCGAACGGGGCGTCACCAGTCCAACTGGTAAGCACCTGGACCCCCAAGTTTTTTTCCGGCGGCACATGCGATTCCAACGAGCCGGACTTTATTGCTATTAAGGAGCTGCGCGGGTATTGCGGCGATAGGAAGTCAGGACCTTCCTACATACCTGCCCCGTGGCGGAGCTTGATATACAGGAACGTCGACGCTCCTTTTCCCTATATTGATGATTTCGTCCCGTTTCCCCACATGCCGATGAATTCACCGGGATTCGACTGTCGAGCGCCGCGGATCATGGGTGAGTGGATGGTCGGGTTACCGGCGATCCGGAAGAACCCCAATGCGAGGACCACTCCTGAGCACGCTTTCAGCGTGCCACGGTCCACGCATGATGACGGTTCCTCCGAAAACTATGCCCAGCCCTACGCCGAAGTCGGTCCCGCCGATACACGCTACGAGTCGGCGCTGAATTCGGCTAAGGACAGACTCCGTGAGTACCGTGGCGGGGTACGCTATAGTTATTGTGAAGAATCGTTGAGCCCAGATATCTACGATCCTGTGATACCCGACGGAGGTTCCGTCTATCGCCCCGACCCCGAAAGGTACCTAACCGAAAGTCTCGGAGCATCCGTTGTCGATCCACGCCGCAACGACCGATTTCTGCCGCGACTGGGTATCCCCTACCACAGCCACTGGTTCAATTACGATCCTACTGATCCCCCGGACCCGTGGGTACCCCGTCGGCCGGACTGGCGAGCGATTGTGGTTGAAGGAAAGCCGGATTCGTCCGTGCCACAGGGTCGTCCACTGAATTCCCAGGACACGGTATCCCGCAAATTGCTGGCGGACGCGCTGGTCGAAGCCAGTCTCACGAAGGAACTGGAGACCTTTTCCACAACTGAATTCCCATTCGCGGCCTGGGTGAACAAACCCGAGTGCCAGGGCAAGCTCGCCCGGTTTCGTGCGCAGACAGCTGATTTCCGAAAAGGATCGAATCTTCCTGCATGGATGGAGAAGCTCTCACCTGACGAAGTCATATTCACGGACTCCCCGGGTGCATACCTATTCAGACAGGTCTGCATCAACTGTCATGGCCCTAAGGCTGACGGCAAGGGCCTTCAGGCCGAAGCTCTCGCATCAGCTTCAGAGGGAGACGCCCGGCCAGCCAACTTCATCGCAGGTCTGTTCGGACCGCCCAAAAACCCCGGCAGCAACTACATCAACACGTTTGGACCTGATCCCATCGAGGGAAAGCAGAATGCCGCGCGCTACATGGCTTGGATGACTCTTGGTGGAACCTTGAAAAACATTCCACAGGACATCATCAACCTGGTAAACAGCGCGCAAATCTTCGGGCAACGTCGGAAGGACCTCAGTCTGGTTGGAGGAAACGAAAAGACCACTGGAAACATGTTGCAGATAGCTAAAGGCTTGTGCTCGACAATATTGCCATCTCCAGCGGAGCATAGTTTCTTCTTTCAGGACCACCAAGAAGCCCTGGGAAAGAGCAGCCCGGTGGAGTACTATCCGCCCTTTAATCACGAGCGATCGCCGCTTATAGCAAGCACCGGCGACAAGCAGCTGTGGATTGAGCTTTGTAGCCGTTTCAGTCCAGCCATCGTTCGCGTCTATGAAGTCACGCCAGCCTTCATTGGGTTGTCCCAAATGTTCTACGCTGCTGGCGACAAGTTGCAGGGACACGCAGATTTTCCTCAAGGTGCTGATGTCCTGGACCACAATCAGAAGATTCAAACCGGCGTTGATGCGGCCGCCAATTTTTACCCTGCGTGCGTTAAACGGTCACAGACTCCCGAGGAAGCTGCACTCCTGGAACTACATCCACTCCGGCGCGACTTGAGAATGCCCTCATGCCCGGATGCTTTTCTGGCGAACGGCACCATGATGTGGCAACGTCGCAATCCGACCGACAGCCAACTGGACAATGTGCGCCGCTGGATCCTTCGGGGCGCGATTTCCGCGGGAATGGCAGTGTTCAGTTACTTTGACGATCCCAACCGGATGCCACTGAAGCCTCAGTACAATCAGTGCGAGCTCCTGAAGTAGGATGACCGGGTGGACTGAGGCCCTCTGCTGTGTGCGGGGTTCGGTCCTTGAACCTCGCCTGCGACTGCCCTGACCTAGCAGCCCGTGGCGGAAGTCTCGGGTGACCTGAACACCTGATCAAGATCGACGGTGGATACCGAGTCCGGCAGGATGCGGGTGTGGCAATGGGAAAGCGGGAGGGCGAGCAGGAGGACCTGTTCGTCACGCATCAGCAACTGCGGTCGCAAAGTCATCCGTTCTACCGGGCGGTGAATCGGGTCCTGGCGGACGAGGGCTTCGACCCATATGTCGAGCGGCTCTGCTCGAAGTTCTACGCAAGGAGGATGGGGCGACCGGGCCTGGCTCCTGGCATTTACTTTCGGAGCTTGCTGCTCGGGTTCTTCGAGGGCATCGATAGCGAGCGCGGAATCGCGTGGCGGGCAAGCGACTCGCTGAGTCTGCGTGATTTTCTTGGCGTGCCGGCCAGCAAGCTGACGCCGGACCACTCGACCATCTCGCGGACGCGCCGGCTGATCGATCTGGAGACACATCAGGCCGTGTTCACGTGGGTCCTGGGCGTGCTCGACGGTGCCGGGTTGATCAAGGGCAAGACGATCGGCGTGGACGCCACGACGCTGGAGGCCAATGCGGCGATGCGTTCGATCGTTCGGCGCGACGATGGTCGGACCTACCAGACGTTTCTCGAGGACCTCGCGAAGGCATCGGGGATCGAGACGCCGACCCGCGAGGACCTGGCTCGGCTGGATCGGAAGCGAAAGAAGAAGGGCTCGAACGACGACTGGTTCAATCCGAATGATCCAGACGCGAAGCTCACGAAGATGAAGGACGGTCGGACCCATCTGGCTCACAAGGAAGAGCACGCCGTCGACCTGGACACGGGAGCCGTCGTGGCGGTGACGATAGTGGCCGCTTCTGCGGGAGACACGGCAACGATCGAAGGCACGCTCGACGCTGCGGTGCAGAATCTCGACGACGCGCGCGAGGTCGCGGGCGTCAAGTCGCAGCGAGAAGGTGAGCCGGAGGAAGCGGTCGCGGACAAGGGTTACCACAGCAGGATGGTGCTGCTCTCTTTGCAGCGAACTGGCTGGCGCACATACATCGCCGAGCCGCAACGTGGGCGGCAGAAATGGCCAGACCAGCGGGCGGAGCGCGCCGCGGTTTACGCGAATCGTCGGCGTAAGAACGGGCACCGTGGCCTCGCCTTGATGCGCCTGCGCGGCGAACTCATCGAGCGGCCCTTCGCGCACGCGCTGGAGACAGGCGGCATGCGGCGGACTCATCTGCGCCACCAGGAGAACATCGCCAAGCGACTCCTCGTGCACGTCGCCGGGCTCAACCTCGCCTTGCTCATGCGAACTCGCTTCGGCGTCGGGAAGCCAAGGTGCTTGCAGGGCCGGGCGGCCGCCCTGCGGGCCGCGATTGTGGCGTTGCTGCGATGGCTACGCGACTCTTGGCAGCAGTTCGGGCCCCCAATACGCGTCGAGCCAGTGTGTCCGCCGGCCGTCGCTCATGTCGCGGCGTGAGCGACGGACCCACTTCCACCACAGGCTGCTAGCCCTCCGAAAGATTGTCGTCGGGCGCAAGGCGTGGATGTTCTACGGCAGCGACACGCACGCCGGGGCCGCCGCCGCGATCTTCAGCGTGTCGACGGTGGCCCACCTGATGATGTCGAAGTTCGGGCTGGGCGTGCCGCACTGCCGCCTCAAGCGAGACCTGGCCGACCAGGGGGTGCCGCTGGATCGGGGGACGATGAGCCGCTACATGGAGCGAGCGGGCAACACGCTGGGCGCGCCGGTGGTGCACGCCATGTGGGCCCACGCGATCGCGAACGCGCAGGTGAACGGTCCGAACTAATCGAGCTGGTGAAGGCCGGGCGAGGGACGGTATCGGAGGCAGCGGCGCGGCTGGGCGTGACGCCGTCGACGGCGTACTACTGGGTGAAGAACGGGGCGGCTGCGATGCTCGGGCGACGGGCGCCTGGGCGGAGGCTGAAGGCGCAGGCACTTGCTACACCAAGGTTCGTGCGTGTCGTACCGAGCCGGGCAGTGGGAGCGGCGATTGCGGTGCGGGTGGGCGCGGCGGAGATCGAGGTGCGTCGCGACTTCGATGCCGATCTTCTGCGCGCGGTGGTAGATGCGCTTCGCGAAGGTGCGGCGTGATCGGGCAGGGGCTGCCGATCTACCTGGCGATGGAGCCGGTGGACATGCGGCTAGGGAGCGAGCGGCCGGTGCGCGCTGGTCCAGGAGCGGATGCGCGCCGAGCCGCGCTCGCGGGCTCTGTTTGCCTTCGTAAGCAAGCGCGGCCTCAGCATGAAGGCGCTCACGTGGGACGGCACCGGGACGATCGTGATTCACAAGAAGCTCGACGCTGGCCGGTTCGAGCTGCCGCGTGCAACGGGGCCTGGCGAGCAGCATGTCCCCTCGTGAGCGACGCGATCTTCGAAGTGATCCACAAGGGCGTAGCGTTCACGCCGCGCGCGGCTCGTCTACGCACTCATTGATCGTCGGCGCGCAGAATATTCTTGCGACTCGCGATCGGATTTGCGTATAGGTGAAGTCGTGAAGAGCGCGCCACCTGCCTCGACGAGCGAGACGCTATCGGCGGAAGAGGCAGCGCGGCTGGTAGCGGTCCTGCAGAGCGAGCTGGTGGGCCTTCACCAGTTCGCTTAGTGCGGACCGCTGCTTGCCCGTGTACCGCCTGCGTATCTGCACATCGTGCCGGGACCGACCCTGCCACGCCACGTGCAATCCGTGCAGCGGTTACGTTACATCATCCCTCCGGCACACGACCTGCACTACGCCCGCCAAGTCGCGTGATCGAGTCCTCGCGAGCCTGTCGTTCTCCGGGACGACGCACAGGCCCCGACTACCGAAGGGGAAAGGGCGAGGGGCACTCCTGTAGGCGCGTCACGCCCGCCGGGACGGGAACGAAATGGTGGTTTGAGATAGCCGCGTCCACCGCAGCGTTGTCGCGAAAGCAGCCGGGCAGTGCCGACATCAAGGTCCCTTCAGCGCCGGTGACGGCGCCCGCTACCCCGATCTCCTTCAGGGAGTTGACCCAGAGCGTGTGAGACATCCTATAGGTGGTTCCCAGCCCCGGTGGTGACAGTATGAGATTCTGGACGTTCGGAATCGAAGGCGCGATATCCTCGATCCGGAATGCCATGTTGTCAACGGGGATGTTGCTTGGCAGGTGCGTAAGCGCCGTCAGTCCTGCGAAGCCAATGCTACAGGCATTGGCCTTGACCAGGCAGCCGATCTGCAGGGTCGACGAGAAGGTGCGGCAGACGTCTCCGTCAAACAGCGGGGTGCCCCGGGTGGGGGCGCTGCCGTTGAGGTTGGTGGCCCGATTGGTGTGCAACCGGTAGAGGGCGTTGACCACGCGGGCCTGCCGGGCCGCGGAGAGGCCAGCCGGGCAGTTGGGATTCGGCCCCAAGCTGGTGTTGAAGTAGTTGTCTCGAGCGACGGTGCCCGAGGTGGGTAGATTTGTGCCCCACATGACGCGCAGGTTGAACACCCGACTGTCACGTACGGAGAGGAAGCCGGGGTAGCCAATGGGAACTGGGATCGGCCGCGCAAGGCAGTTGAAGTTCGTCACGCCTGGGACGTCGCGGTTGACCGGCACGAGACAGGGCTGCGGGCTGCCATCGGCGCAGACGCAAGTGGCGGCACAGGTGGTGTTTATGATCTTCGGAACAAATTCGCCGGGAGTACAAAGGACCGGCGTCACGCCGCCGGGGGCCGCGTAGTAGGCGTCCTCGGGGTTGCGGAAGTTCGCCGGCACGGAGACCGGCATAACGAGGCCATTGCAGCGACGGGCCTCGAGGTCGGCGCGCAAAGCAGCGAACGCTCCAGGAAGCGCCAACATACCTTGGTTGTTGGAGTAAGAGTGGTCCTTGAGGCCGGCGCTGGCGTTCCCGAAGGTGGGGCCGGGGGTGGTCACCCGGGTAGCCGCCAGCGGGCACTGCGCATCGGTGTTGTTGGGCAGGCCATTGCCCGCGGTGAATGCCTCCCCGACCTCTTCCAGTCCCGCGCCCGCGGCGCCGGGAGCCCTATGGACGGAGCGACGAATAGGATCCAGGTTCTGGTAGTCCGAATCGCCCTTGTTTTGAAGTTCGTCGAAGTCGTAGCCGAGGCCGGCGTTGCAGAACGGGTTGGCGGTTCCGAACACGTCTACCAGTGGACCTACATTCGGTGTACAGGCGGTGGTCGATGGCGGCACCGCGTGCATCCCCACCAGGGTCAAGAAGATGTCGGTGGTGCCGGCCAGGTCGTCGCGTCGGAAAGCGTGCTGCAGGCGGGTGCAAGTGGCGGTCCGGCAGTCCGCTGCGCCGGTAAACAGGGCGCTCCAGTTGTTGACGAGGGCCTCACGGACCACACTGGCGCAGTTGATGCGGGCGGGGTTGTGGCGGCGGTATATGATTTCTTCACCGTTGAATCCGTCCGGAAGGAGAGGCAAGTGTCCGGTCCGCTGATTCTGGCCACCATAAACCATGGCTAGTACGGCGCGCCAGGTCGGGATGGTAGGGCTGCCGAAGGTGTAGTTGTCGGACGCGTCGCATCCGTTGTTGGGGTTGGCGCCGCAGCCCGGTACATTCAGCACCAGAGTGGTGGCCAGATTGTCCGAGCAGTTGGAAAATTCCGGGATTCTTCTCGAGGCTGTCGCCGTCGGTCTGGTTGGCAGCCACGATGGCGAGACTGTCCAGACCAATCAACAGCTGGCTGGAACTGTTGACGCATTCGTCACCGGGCACCCGGTTGTTCAGTTCGCGCGACATCGGTGCGATCTGCTGCAAGGGTGTCGCGCCCTTCATGGCGTTCTCGCCGCCGCTGCTGCCGCCGCCGCGATAGTTGATGGATGCGTTCAGCCCGCAACTGGTGATCACATCCCGTGTGACATTCTCCAGCGTGTCCGACCCTCTGAGTTGCAAAACCTGGGCGCGCGCTTGGGATGCGGCGACGAGTCCTAGAGTTGCGACGATTGCACTAAGGCGTAGTTTCATCGGCGGGTCCTCTCTTCAGATTTCTGGGTGAGCAATCCACGCACAAACATTTGGGAAGCCCTTCGCGGAGCGTAGGACCGCACATTCCGGCGAGAAGTGGTACTGGGTCCCGGCTTACATCATCAGCAGGGGGGCTACGGCTGGCGTGTCTAGCAGGGCGTTGAAAAACAACGACCGGACACGTCTCGGACCCGGATTTGTGACCTTTTGACCGCACGAACAGAGTTGGCGGCATGGGTTCGTCCGAGAGCGTGGGCGCATGACCGGCTTTGACTCCGTGCCGGGCCCCGCTCCCCGGCCCTCAGCACGGCGCCAGCCTCGCGATTCTGAGGAGGTTGTAGGCCGCCCCCACGAATCGGGAGGCCATTTCCGTTCGATCCTTGCCCCGGTACCGGGTGCGTCTGAAGTTGGCCACCGTCTTCGTCCAGCCAAAGATCTCCTCGACGCGCTTTCGCACACGCTGGCTGATGGCATAGCCAGCGTGACGGGTGGTACGGGCGTCGATCGCCGACCCTCGGCGCGCGGTGATGTTCTGGGCTACGTGTGGCGTGACATTCATGTTCCGGCAGGCGCCGACGAAGTCGGCTGTGTCGTAGTTCTTGTCACCTGCCAACGTCACATCGCGAATTCCGTCGACGAGATCAGCCATCATCTCCAGTCCCACCGTCCGCTCGGCAGTCCCGTTCGCCTCTTCAATACGCAGGTCGACCAGCAGCCCGTTCCGGTTCTCCATCAGCGCATGCTGGGAGAACGACAGCCTCGCCTCCTTGCCCTTGCCCTTCCGAGCCAGACGGGCCTCCGGGTCGGTGGTCGACTGATGGGTATCGTTGCATCGCTTCTCACCATGGAAGTTCACCGTCGGATTTCCGGGGTCATCTGGTGGTTGACGATCGCTAGGCTTCTCGCCCTTGGGCCGAAAGCTCTTCATCGAGGCCCAGGCGTCAATCAGGGTCCCATCCACGGTGAAGTGCTCACTGCTCATCAAGTCGAGCGCTTGGGCTTGCCCGACCACCCGGCGGAAGAACTCGCCCGCGACGTCGTGTTTCAGAAGCCTTTCCCGGTTTTGCGAGAACGTCGAATGGTCGAAGCCGGGCTCCACGGTGTCCATGTCCAGGAACCACCTGAACAGGAGGTTGTAGCCGAGCTGCTCGCAGAATAGGCGCTCGCTTCGGACCGTGTAGAAGGCCATCAGCAGCGTCGCCTTCAGCAGGCGCTCTGGGGGGATCGACGACCGTCCCATGGAGCTGTACATTCGGTCGAACGTCGACGACATCTCCTTCAACACCTGCTCGACGAACGGCTTGATCGCCCTCAAGGGGTGCCGTTCAGGGACCCTCGTCTCCGGCGACACCAGCGTGAGCATCGTGGCCTGCTTCGCTTCTCTTCCGCGCATGGTCCCAGGAGATCATAGTCGCGATCTCTTGTCGATCCCCCGACAGCGACTTTTTCAACATCCTGCTAG
>JACMKK010000479.1 GCA_014380115.1 Luteimonas sp.
CTTGCAGGGATCGTCGGTCGAGACCGTCGGTGCGTCGACCGGGGATTCGGCATCCGGCGCAGTCGTCGTCGCGGCTTGCGTCGACGACGTCGCCGGGAGCGGATCGTCCTGCAAGCATCCGGACAGCAAACAACTTGCGAGCAGCACGGTGAGCACGCTGGGGCGAATCAAAGTCTTCATGCCGTTATCTCCGTTCCCGATGGGTCTTCTCGTTGCTCGATTCGGCCCACCTGCACGCTCGACGCGTGCATCGTGGATGTCCCGATCCGCGCACGGATCAGGGGCATGAATCCAGTAACAGGAAAGGGCTCGACATCCGGACATCGCGACCTGCCTGGCAGGCGCGGCGTTGCGGGCCAAGGGGCTGCGTCGAACAACCCGCGTGTGGCTGCGCCCTCAGCTTCCAGTCGAGAAGGGCAGGCGTTGCTGCCTATAGCGTCGTGCGGAGACTCACTTTTCGATCTGCGACAGCAGTCGTGGTGCGGACCGCGGCTTCGGCTTCCGCGATGGCGGGGCTCGACGGATCGTCGTAACGCCGGCTCGCCGCAAGCGCCTTGACTGCCCACGTCCGCGCGCCAGCCGTATCGCCACGCTTCATCAAGACGACGCTGTGCACCAGCCACAGCTGGGGTTGCACACGCAAGTCGTACAGACCCTGCATCCGCGCCAATGCGGCGAGAGCCAGATCGCTTTCCTTGAGAGCGCCCTCGGCCTCGCCACGTGCGGTCATGATGCGGGCGAGGCCTGCGTGGGCCAGCGCGGGTTCCAGCAAAGGCCGGTCGACGGCATTCTCCAGCACGGCCCGAAATTCGGACTCGGCGGCCGTGAAGTCGGTATCGCCGGGCTTTGAATGGTCGAGCAGGAACCGGCCCCAGCGTTCACGGATGCGCAACGTCCACGGTGAATCAGGCCCTTCCTTGGCGAGATATTCATCGCGCGAGGCCTTGAGCAAGGTCCGCGCCTCGGCGGTGCGTCCGGCTCGGTCATAGGCGTCGCCCAGCTTCCGGCGGGCCTCACGCACGTCGTATTCGTATTGCGGGCGCTTCAGGTAAGTCTGGTGCGCAGCTTCGAGCAGCGGGATGGCGTCCTCTGCCCGGCCTTCGGCGGCGAGGCATTCGGCATACGTCTCTCGTGCCCACGTGTCGTTCGTATTGGTCGTCCAGTCACGCGGGATCAGCCGCAGCATTTGCACGAACAGCGCATGCGCGCGTTCGCGCTCGCCGCGCTGGTGCAGCATCTGCGCATGCTTGGCGCGAATCGCCCAATACGTCGCATCGCCGTCACCATGGGTTTTTCGCGCGAGATCTTCGGCACGTCCATACGTGCCGTCGGCCGCGACGAAGTCACCAAGTTTTTCCTGCTTGCGGGCAAGGTTGTTGAGCATGCCTGCAATGAGCGAATCATTCCGGTCCGGCGCAGCCTCCGCCACCGCCAGGGCCTGTTCCATCAACTGCCTGGCTCGCACGTCCTCTCCGCGCTCGCTGTAATCCCTCGAGACCATGTTCAACGTCGCCGCATACCCACTGCTGTGCGGCCCCAGCTTTGCGTACAGGGCAAGGGCCTGGTCGAGCGCGCGGCCACGTTCGGCTTGAGCGCCCGCGACCGCGCCGAGCGCCCGTGCCTTCGTCCGCCACCAGTCGGCGCGCAGCAGGCTTTGGTCCTGGCCCGAGGATTTCAGCAAGGCATCGGTTTCGTCCATTAGCCGGTTGGCCTTGACATAGTCCTGTCGCAGGCACGCAGCATCGGCTTCACCGATGAGGCCTTCGACCACGATGGGATGGCTGGGCCCGTAGTGCGCCCGCGCCAGCTCGATGCGCCGCTTCTGCACTGCTGCATAGCGTTCCTCGTCATACAGATTTCCGTAAATCGCGGCAGTGAGACCCAATAATTCGATTTGAAGATCCGGCTGCCCGGAAAATTCCTTTTCGATCCGCTCGGAACCCAGATCGAGCAGTTCCTTGGCCGTAAGCTCTCCTCGCGCTTTGTCCGAGGCGATGCGCGGATCACTGGCGCGGAAGATGCTGAGCAGAAAATCCTTCGTCGCCGTCGCGCGCGCGGCCTGCATCTGCGCGCGCTGCGCTTGCCAGGCGGTGCCGGCGAGTCCAGCGGCCAGCGTGACGATCAGCACGGCCACGCCGGCCACGGCCCAGCGAAAGCGCCGCATGAAACGTCCGAGCACATACAGCCGCACACCCTCGCGCGCGGCCACGGGCTCGCCTCGTAAATGCCTGCGCACGTCCGCCTGCAGACCGACTACCGTGGCATATCGGTCCGCAGGCTCCTTGCGCAATGCCTTGGCGACGATCGCATCGAGATCGCCCGATAGCAGCCTTGCCGGAACCGGTGGCGACGTCATGTTCGCCGCGACCGCGCCAGGCGCTGGCGCGGTCTCATGCAGAACCTTGTCGATCGCGGTCGCGATCGGAATTTGCCCGGTCGTCCAAGGCAAGCGCTCCGTCAGTAACTCGAACAGCAGCACGCCCAACGCGTAGATGTCCGTCGCCGTGCTGACCGGCGAGCGCGTGAGTTGCTCCGGAGCCGCGTAGGACAAGGTCAGCGGCGTACTGCGGGTGGCCTCCTCGACTGCGTCGGAGAGCAGCTTGGCGACGCCGAAATCCAGCAGTTTGATGCGCCCGTCATGGGTGACCAGGATGTTGCCTGGCTTCAGGTCGCGATGGATCACCAGGTTCTGGTGCGCGTATGCCACCGCATCGCACACCTGGTCGAACAACGCGAGTCGTTCGCGCAGGTTGGCCCTGCGCTGCCTGCACCAGTCGATGATCGGCATGCCCTCGACCAGCTCCATCACCATATAGGGCCGGCCGTCGTCGCCGACGCCGGCGTCGTACAGGCGCGCGATCCCGGGATGCTCGAGCCTGGCCAGGATGCGCCGCTCGCTCACGAACAGGCCGAGGTGCTCGACCGCGTCCTGGCGCAGCAACTTCAGTGCGACCTGGTGATCGAACTGGCCATCGGCCCGCGCAGCGCGGTAGACCTCGCCCATGCCGCCGCGTCCGAGCAAGGACAACACCTCGTAAGCGCCGATGCGTTGGCCCGGTTGCAGGTCGACGCGCTGCAGGTCGACAGTTGGCGCGCGGCGCGACACCGCGCCCAGCGCCGGCCGATCCAGCAGGTCGTCGCGTGTGCCGAGTTCCGCCAGCAAAGCCAGCACTTCGTCGCGCAGGCGCGGATCGTCTGTGGTTTGCTGTTCCACGAACGCGGCGCGGTCGGTCGGCGGCAGCGCCAACACACGATCGAGCAGGCGATCCACCTGGGCCCAATGCTCGACGGCCTCGTGATCGCTCATCGTGGTTTCCCCATTTGCCGCCGCTTCCCAGAGTACTCCTGTCAGGAACGCGAAGCGGCGCGGGCCGCGGCCGCATCGGTTGTGACAGAATCGGCGCGACCAACATGAACGAACGCACGCCCACCGCACCGCAGCACGTCCGCACGCCCGCGGACGTGAAGCGCATGGCCGAGGAACTCATGCCGATGTTCTACGCCGACATGAAGCGACTCGCACGCCATGAGCGACATCGTGTCGGTGCCGGCAATACCCTGCAGACCACCGCGCTGATCCACGAGGCGTACCTGAAGTTGCTGCGCTCGCCTTCGTTCAACGATCGCGCGCACTTCCTGCGCGCCTCGGCGCTGGCCATGCGCCACGTGCTGATCAACTACGCGCACGAGAACCTCGCGGAGAAGCGCGGTGGCGGCGCGATCGTCGAATCGCTGACTGCCTCCCACGACATCGGTATCCAGGACGACCAGTCGCTGATCGACGTCCACGAGGCGCTGGGTCGGCTGGCGCTGCTCGACCCGCGTTTGGCCGAGGTCGTCGAATGCCGCTTCTTCGCCGGCTTCAGCGAAGAAGACACCGCGCTCGCGCTCGGCATCAGCGACCGCACCGTGCGCCGGGACTGGATCAAGGCGCGCGCCTGGCTACGGCGCGAATTGGCCGATGACGATCCCGCGACCCGGCAAGCTTGAGCGCGCCGCATGACGACGACCCTTTGCGCAGGCGTGCCGGCATGAAGCCGAACAGCGACCTGCCCGCGCTGGATGGACTGGTCGTCGGCGCATCGTTGGCGACGCTGGACGAGGATGCGGGCTACGGCAGCATCGTGGATGGCGCCCTGGGATGGCGCGATGGGCTGCTCGCCTACGTCGGGTCGCGCTCGGGCCTGCCTGCCGGCGCAACGGCCAGCGCGCTCGAAGTGATCGAACTGGACGGCGGCTGGATCACGCCCGGCCTCGTCGATTGCCACAGCCACGTCGTCTTCGCCGGCGATCGCGCCGCGGAGTTCGAGCAGCGCCTGCACGGCGCCTCTTACGAGGAAATCGCGCGCAATGGCGGAGGCATCGTCTCGACGGTACGCGCCACGCGCGCCGCCGGCGAGGACGAGCTGCTCGCGCAGTCGCTGACGCGCGCGCGCGCGTTGCGCGACGACGGCGTCACCACGCTCGAGATCAAATCCGGCTACGGCCTCGACTTCGACAACGAGCGCAAGATGCTGCGCGTGGCGCGGCGCATCGGCCTCGCGCTCGGCATCAGCGTGCGCACGACCTTCCTCGGCGCGCATGCGCTGCCGCCGGAGTTCGGCAACGACACCGATGGCTATATCGATGCCGTGCTGGAGTGGCTGCCGCGGCTGCACGCCGAAGGCCTGGTCGACGCGGTCGATGCCTTTTGCGAAAGCATCGGCTTCACGCCGGCGCAGACGCGGCGCGTGTTCGAGGCCTCGCGCGCGCTGGGCCTGCCGGTCAAGCTGCATGCCGACCAGCTCAGCGACCTCGGCGGCGCGGCGCTGACCGCCGAATTCGGCGGCCTGTCGGCCGATCATGTCGAACACACCTCGCTCGAAGGCGTGCGCGCGATGGCGGCGAGCGGCACCGTCGCCGTGTTGTTGCCGGGCGCATTTCATGTCCTGCGCGAAACGAAGTTGCCGCCGATCGACGAATTCCGCGCGCACGGCGTGGCGATGGCGGTGGCGACCGATTGCAACCCCGGCACCTCGCCGCTGCAATCGCTGCGCCTGGCGATCGCGCTGGCGTGCACGCATTTCAGGCTGCCACCGGACGAAGCGCTGCGCGGCGCCACGGCGCATGGCGCGCGCGCGCTCGGGC
>JACMKK010000480.1 GCA_014380115.1 Luteimonas sp.
CGCGCCGAAGCGAATGCGGCCAGACGCAAGGCTGGCGCTGCGGCTACCGCGGACATGCCGAAGCCGGGCTTGCCAGACGCCGCGGCTGCCGCACTCGCCCGCGCGAAAGCCAGGGCCGCACAACGCACATGACGGCCGGGCGCATGACGGCCCGACTTCGTCGCGGCGGGCGGATGACGACCGCAGAACTCAACGAAATGTTTGCGCGCTGGTCGGAACTCGATCCGCATCCCACCACCGAACTCGCCTACACCACGCCATTCGAGTTGCTGGTGGCGGTGATCCTGTCTGCACAGGCCACCGACGTCGGCGTCAACAAGGCGACGCGACGCCTGTTCCCGATCGCCAACACGCCAGCGCGGTTGGTAGCGCTCGGCGTCGAAGGTCTCAAGCCCTACATCGCCACCATCGGCCTGTTCAACGCCAAGGCGGCGAACGTGGTGGCGATGTCGCAGAGGTTGCTCGATCTGCACGGCGGCGACGTGCCGCGTACGCGCGCCGAACTCGAAGCCTTGCCCGGCGTGGGACGCAAGACCGCGAATGTTGTCCTCAACACCGCCTTCGGCGAGGCGACCATCGCCGTCGACACGCACATCTTCCGCGTCTCCAACCGCACAGGGCTGGCGCCAGGCAAGGACGTGCGCGCGGTGGAGGAGGCGCTGCTCAAGCGCGTACCGGCGCAGTACCGGCCCGACGCGCATCACTGGCTGATCCTGCACGGCCGCTACGTCTGCAAGGCGCGCAAACCGGATTGTCCGGCCTGCATCGTGCGCGATTTGTGTCATTTTCCTGACAAGACGATCGACGAAAAGCGTCTTGGCGCTGACACGCGGATGAAATAAGTCAGCGTTGTCACAATAACGCAAACTTCACGCCCTACGCTGCGGCGCTATCTTCCCACGCCCCAGGGCATCCCATGAAACTCTCCCGCCGCACCCTCACCGTTGCGTTGCTCGCCGCACTGGCCGCGCCCGCCGCGCATGCCGAGATCGCGATCGACGTCATCGCCGGTTCCGAAGTCTCGTTTGAAGGGCTGGTCCAGGCCGATTTCTACAGCTTCGACACGGACACCATCGACTACGGCGCGGACTCGTCGAGCACGCCAGCCGACCTCGACGGCGAGGACTACATGCAGGAACTGCGCCGCGCCGAGCTGGTGCTCAAGGGCAAGGGTCCGGGCAACATCGAGTGGGTGCTGGGTTACGACGCCAAGGACGACAAGTGGCTGGACGCCAACGTCAAGTACAAGTTCGGCGGCAACGCCAACCATTTCATCCAGGTCGGCCAGTTCAAGCAGCCGGGCGCGACGCTGGAGGAACTCTCCTCGACCAAGAACAACGACTTCATCTCCAAGTCCTCGATCACCAACAGCTTGGGCACGCCGCGCCGCGTGGGCGCCGCCTACAACTTCGGTGACGCCAATTGGGGCCTGACCGCGAGCTACTTCGGCCGCGAAATGACCCGCAACCGTGAACACGGCAGCGGCTACGCTCTGCGTGGCTACTGGGCGCCGATCAACGAAGCCGGCAATACCTTTCACCTGGGCTTGTCGTACCTCGACAAGGACACCGACGCCGACCTGATCCGCCTGCGGGCCCGTCCCATGGTCGACATGGTGTCCACCCGCTTCGTCGACACCGGCAGCAGCGGCCTGCGCAACAGCGACCGCGCCAGCAACATCGGTGCCGAAGCGATGTGGATCACCGGCCCGTTCAAGCTGCAGGCCGAATACATGAAGACCGACGTCAAGCGCTATGGCGCCTTCGACGATTTCAGCGGCGACGGCTTCTACATCAGCGGCCTGTGGAACATCACCGGCGAAACCTGGGGCTACAAGTCCGGCGTGCCGGTCACCAACCTGCCGGAAGATCCTACTGCCGGTTTGTGGCAGTTGGGCCTGCGCTACGACACGATCGATCTGACCGACGGGTCGGTGGTCGGCGGCGAGATGGACAGCTGGACCGCGGGCGTCAACTGGTACTGGCGCTCCAACTTCAAGTTCATGCTGAACTACGTGATGGTCGACCAGGAAAAGGGCGTTCTGGAAGACAATCCGAACATCGTCGAAGCGCGCGCGCAGTTCTACTGGTAAATCCTGCTTGGAAGCATGAAAAAAAGCGCGGCCCATGCCGCGCTTTTTTTTGTCTGTCGAGAGGGGGCGCAGCGGTCGCAGTCGTACGCCCTCCCCGCCCGCATCAACCCTTGGCGCGGTTGGCGTAAATGCGAACCTCGGTGCTGCCGTCGGGCTGGGGCACGAAGACCATCTGGGTTTGCGACAGGACGTTGCCGCCCGCCGCGGTGATGTAGAACAGGCCCCAATCCTGCGCATCGCCCAACTTGGCGAACGAGCTGACGATACGGCAGCTGTTCTTCTTGCAGGAGATGTCGACATCGTCCGGCTTGAGGCCGGTGCCGGCCATCGTCTCGCCCGTTACCGTCTTCTCCAGCGTGTCTTCGGTCCTGCCGCCGCCCACCGGGTCGGCGGCGTCGCGCGCGAATTGGGCTTCGAGTTCGCGCATCTGCTTCTCGCGATCCGCCGCCATCTGCTCCGGTGTCATCTGCGCACGTTCGCCGCCCATCAGGCCGGCCATGTCGCCGCGGGACGACGTCGGCCTACCCGCGGACATTGCCGCCGCCGTTGTCGCCGTACGTGATCCGTTCGGGCCGGTCTGCCCCGATTCGAGCGCGTCGAGGCGCGCGATGACGCGCTCGAGCACCTCGTCTTTCGGATCCTTGCTCTGGCCGTCGTTGCGCGATGCGAACATGGTGACCGCCATCGCAATGACCGCAACGACGGCGATGATCCAAGGCAATCGATCGCGCAGGAAACGGTTGGGGGCTGGATTGCTCATCGTTCTGGTGCGTCCCTGTATGTGAAGTATCGAAGGTGCGGAGTGTAATACGAGCCGCCATGAACCCCGGCAAGGGCCAGTCCGGCATGCGCCGCGGATCCCGGCGCATTTCGTGCGGCCCGACACGGAAGAACGCGGTCGACCCCGCAACACGGACGCCCCAGCGCCAAAGCAGCCATGCCGCGTGCGGATGCAGCCGCCGCCCTGGCAGGCCGCGACGATTCACGCAGGGCCAGCGCAATGCAGGCAAAGTAAAGGCCGCCCATCCCCGCGAGTCCGCGCCATGCGCCTGTTCATCCTGCTGCTGCTGGCGTGCGCCGCGTGGCCATCGCACGCTGCCGAGCCCGTGAAAGCCGTCGCGCAACTCGACATTTCGCGCTACGCCGGGCAGTGGTACGAAATCGCCCGCCTGCCCGTGTTCTTCCAGCGCCGCTGCGTCACGGATGTCAATGCCGGCTATACGCTGCGCGACGACGGCCTGATCGGCGTGCGCAATGCCTGCCGCACGCAGGATGGGGACACCGATGTATCGGAGGGCGTGGCGCGCCGGGTCGAAGGAGCGGCGGGGCAGCTGGAAGTCCGCTTCGCACCCGATTTCCTCGGCTGGCTGCCGTTCGTCTGGGCAGACTACTGGGTGATCGACCTCGACCCGGGCTACCAGTGGGCCGTGATCGGCGAGCCGCGACGCAAGTACCTGTGGATCCTGTCGAGGACGCCCGACATGGAGCGCGAGGTGTTCGAGCGCATCAGGCAACGCGCCATCGCGATGGGGTACGAACTCGATGCGTTGATCGTATCGGCACCCCTGCGTTGACGTCCTGCCGCGTCTCCGGCGGCACGATGCGACGTGGCCGCGGTGTATTCTGCGCCGATCCAGAAACGGAGCTTGCCCGTATGAAATCAGGCGGTACGAAGCCAGGCGGCTCGAAACGCGCCACGATCCTCGCGACCTGCAGGATGTTCATGACGGCAATGGTCGTATTGCTGGCCGCGTGCGCGAGCGGCCCGCCGCGGCGCGTGTCCGAACCCGCCGCCAGCATCCAGCAACTCAGCGTACGCGCCGACGGCAGCTGGCTGGTCGACTTGCGCATAGAAAACTTCAGCAGCGTTCCGATGCGCTTCGATGCGGTGAGCCTGCCGGTCACGCTCGGCGGCGAAGCCGCCGGCACGTTGCAAGGGCAACCGGCGCTCACGATCGGCCCGGAGTCGGCCGACGTCGTGTCGCTGGCATTGACGCCGGCGTCGGCGGCGCGCATCGTGATCGCCGGTGCGCTCGCCGACAACCGCGGCATCGCCTACGGCCTCGACGGCACGATCACCGCCGCGCCCACCGACGGCAAGACGCGCGCTTACGACTTCAAGCGCAACAGCGCGCTCAGCCCGGTGCCCGGCTTGCCCGGCGTGTTGCGCTGAGCAACCGAGGCCCGGAAGCTCAAGGCGCTCTAGCTGTCGGCTGTTGCTCGTCAGCCAGTACCTACTACTTTCACTTCTCGTCTTTAGCCTCAATCCCATTCCCATCCGATCGAGCCCATGAGCACCTACAAAGCCCCCCTCGCGGACATGCGTTTCGCCCTCTACGACGTGCTCGGCGCCCAAGCGCTGTTCGAGCGGCTCGGCTTCGCCGATGCCAGCCGCGACGTGCTCGACGCGATCCTCGACGAAGGCGCACGCTTCACCGAAACGGTACTGGCGCCGCTCAATCGCGTCGGCGACGAGGTTGGCTGCAGCTATGACAAGGCCAGCGGCGACGTCACCACGCCGCCCGGCTTCAAGCAGGCCTATACGCAGTACGTCGACGGCGGCTGGGCCGGGTTGGTGTCGCCGGTGGAATTCGGCGGACAGGGTCTGCCGCACGCGATCGGCGTGCCGCTGAAGGAGATGATCGACGCGGCCAATCTCGCCTGGGGCAATTTTCCTCTGCTCTCGCACGGCGCGACCGAGGCCCTGCTGCATCACGGCGATGCCTGGCAGCAGGAAGTGTTCCTCAAGCGCCTAGTCTCCGGCGAATGGACCGGCACGATGTGCTTGACCGAATCGCATTGCGGCACCGACCTCGGTCTGCTCAAGACCAAGGCCGTACCGCAGGACGACGGCAGCCATACGATCAGCGGCACCAAGATCTTCATCACCGCCGGCGAGCATGATTTCACCGACAACATCGTGCACCTGGTGCTTGCTCGGCTGCCCGATGCACCGGCCGGCAGCAAGGGCATCTCGATGTTCATCGTGCCTAAGCAGCGCGTCGACCGTGACGGCAATGTCGGCGCTCGCAACGGCGTGCGCTGCGGTGCCATCGAACACAAGATGGGCATCCACGGCTCGGCGACCTGCGTGCTCAACCTCGATGACGCACAGGGCTGGCTGATCGGCGAACCGCACAAGGGCCTGGCCGCGATGTTTACGATGATGAACACCGCACGCCTGGCAGTCGGGCTGCAAGGGCTCGGCCTGTCCGACTGCGCCTATCAGAATGCGTTGGCCTACTCGCGCGATCGATTGCAGATGCGCTCGTTGAGCGGCGCGAAGTTCCCGGACAAACCGGCCGACCCGATCATCGTGCATCCGGACGTGCGCCGCATGCTGCTGACCTGCAAGGCGCTGACCGAGGGCGGGCGCCTGCTCGGTTACCACGGCGCCAGCCTGGTCGACGTCGTCGCCCACACGCCGGACGCGGAGGAGCGCGCGCAGGCCGATGTCCTGCTCGGCTTCCTGACACCGATCATCAAAGCCTGCCTGACCGAGTGGGGGGTGGAATGCACCTACCACGCGCTGCAGTGTTTCGGCGGTCATGGGTACATCCATGAGCACGGCATGGAACAGTTCGCGCGCGACGCGCGCATCACCACGCTGTACGAAGGCACCACGGGCATCCAGGCACTGGACCTGATGGGACGCAAGATCGTCCAGCAACAAGGCGCGGGTCTGCGCGTGTTCCTCGGCATGATCGAGCAGTTCTGCGTGGACCATGCCGGCAATGCCGCGGTCGCCGAGTTTGTCGCGCCACTGCGCGAAACGGCGGCGCTCTGGCAGCAGATCACGCTGCAGGTCGGCAAGCAGGCGATGGCGAATGCGGACGAGATCGGTGCGGCCGCCTACGACTACCTGTTCTACTCCGGCTATGTCGCGCTGGCGTACTGGTGGGCGCGCAGCGTCGCAGCGGCGGAAACCTCTGCGCACTCCGAAGCGTTCAAGGCCGCCAAGCGCGAGACCGCGCGTTTCTATTTCGCGCGGATCCTGCCGCGGACGATGACGCATGCCGCGGCGATCGCGAGCGGCGCAGGCACGTTGATGGCGCTGGATGGGGACCGTTTCGACGCCTGAGTGTTGCTGCGCCGAAGTATGAAATTGCGCGGCTACTGCAGGACGTTGTCGTGCCGCCACCGCGCCGGCGTCGTCCCCATGCAGCGTTTGAAGCTGCGCTGGAACGCGGCCGGCGAATCGTAGCCGACCGACTCGGCGACCGTCGCGACGCTGTCGCGACATTCGCGCAGTCGCCGTGCGGCGAGCAGGATGCGCCAGCGGCTCAGGTACTGCATCGGCGGCTCGCCGACGGTCTGCTTGAAGCGCTCGGCGAGGCGTGAGCGCGAGGTTGCCAGGTCGCGCGCGAGCTCGTCCACGGTCCACGGTCGTTGCGGTGCACCGTGCAGCAGCGCGAGCGCGCGCCCGACGAGCGGGTCGCGCAATCCGGCCAACCAGCCGGACTCCACTTCGGGCAGCGACTCCATGTAGCGCCGCAACGCCTCCACGAACATCAGTTCGGCCATGCGCAGACGCAGGCCCTCTGCGCCCGGCCGCGGTGAGAGGATCTCCTGCTCGGCGTAAGCCAGCAACGGATCGAGTGATGGCGCCACAGCGCTGCCTTGCAGGCGCACCTTGAACAACGGCGGCAATGCAGCGAATAGCGGCGCGAAGGCATTGCGTTCGCAGCCGAGATAGCCGCACATGACCCGCGTCGGCGCGCCGCCACCGCCCCACGCGAAGCTGCGCAGTTCCGACAGCCGTGTGTCGCCGAACATCTCTGCCGCCGGCACGGGTTCGCCCTGCGGGGCATCGCCGATCGTGTAGGCATGCCCATGCGGCACGATCAAGACCTCGCCCTGCCGCACGCACTGCGCTGGTGCGGGCCCAAGCCGCGCCCACAGGCATCCATCCAGCACCACGTGGAAGGAGATCAGGTGCATCGCCCGCGGCACGATGAGCTCGGCGATCGCGGTTTCCGGCCGCGCAGCGATGCACCACGGCGCGCTGAGTTCCGCGCGAAACAGGATGGCGCCGGTCAATCGCACCTGTTGCAGTACTTCGGAAAGCACGTCCATGGAATTGGTTCGGCGCTCAATGCCCGACCTGCGTCGCTCCTTGTTTCAAGCTTGGCGGAGGAAGTTGATCCTGCACACTAACCATCGGATGACACGACCATCGACTTTTGTCGGCCGCCGCATCTGATTCGGCCATCGACCCGGATCGAAGGGATCGACATGGCCGGCTCGAGATGGATGGCGCCCTGGTAAGAACGCTATCGGGCCACGCTGGCGGACAGCACAGGCGCGATGGGTGTCGCGGGCACAAATCGTGGCGCCCTGGCGATTGTTTGTGCGTGCGGCAGACCGAAAACTGGCGGCAAGACCAGACCTCGGAATTCGACATGACGCGCATGCTCGCCTTGCTCTACGGCTTGATCTGCTACCTGGTGTTTCTTTTCGCCTTCCTGTACGCGATCGGCTTCGTCATGGGCGTGGCCGTGCCCAAGCACATCGATAGTGGTGTGACCGGCGATTTCGCCACGGCGCTGGGAATCGACCTGGCCCTGCTCGGCCTGTTCGCGGTCCAGCACAGCGGCATGGCGCGGCAGGGCTTCAAGCGCTGGTGGACGAGGTTCGTGCCGGCGCCGATCGAGCGCAGCACGTATGTCTTGTTATCCAGCCTGGTCCTCATCCTGATGTTCTGGCAGTGGCGGCCGCTGCCGCAGATGCTCTGGAACGTTCAGGACGAAACTGCACGCTGGGCGCTCTACGCACTGGGCGCGTCCGGATGGTTGCTGGTGCTGGCCAGCACGTTTCTGATCAATCACTTCGATCTGTTCGGCCTACAGCAGGTCTGGCTGCATGCGCGCAAGCGCCTGCAACCCGAGGTGCCGTTCGTGGTCCGGGCGTTGTACCGCATCGTGCGCCATCCGCTTTACCTGGGCTTCGTGATCGCGTTCTGGGCGACGCCATCGATGAGCCTGGGGCATCTGCTGTTCGCCATCGCGACCACCGGATACATCCTGATCGCGATCCAACTGGAGGAACGCGACCTCGTGAACGCCTACGGCAATGACTATCGCGATTACCGGCGCCACGTGCCGATGCTGCTGCCGTGGCCCAAACGCGATCCGCAGTCGCGTCCAACGGTCGACTCCAGCCAGCGCTGAGCAAGCGAGCACGCGCGTTGCCGCAATTTCCTGCGGCACATTGGAACCTCGTGACAGGAATCGCCTGTGTCGACTCGTCTTCCGACACGGCTGCCAGCCACTTCATTCGCAATCCGTTTCTTAGGAGTGGACATGCGCGATCTCCTGACCGACGCCGCCGAGCGCGCCATCGGCTACTTGCAAGGTCTCGACGCGCGCGCCGTGGCGCCGGCACCCGCCGCAGTGGCGGCGCTGGACGGATTCGATACGCCGCTGCCGGACGCCGGCAGCGATGCCGGCGAGGTGATCGCGCTGCTCGACCGCCTGGGCTCGCCCGCGACCATGGCCATGGCCGGTTCACGTTTCTTCGGTTTCGTCATCGGCGGCGCATTGCCGGTCACCGTCGCCGCCAGCTGGCTGGCGACGGCCTGGGACCAGAACACCGGCCTGTACAACAGCACGCCTGCGACCTCGCGCCTGGAACAGGTGGCGCTGCGTTGGCTGGTCGAACTGTTCGGGCTGCCATCGGGTACCGGCGGCGCGTTCGTGACCGGAGCGACCGTCGCCAACTTCACGGCATTGGCGGCGGCACGACATGCCGTCCTTCAGCACGCGGGTTGGAACGTCGAGGCGAATGGCCTGTTCGGCGCCCCGGAAGTGACGATCGTCGTAGGCAAGGAAGCGCACCCGAGCGTGATCAAGTCGCTGGGGCTACTCGGCTTCGGCCGCGACCGCATCGTTCATGTGCCGGTCGACGGCCAAGGGCGCCTGCGCGCCGATGCATTGCCGACGCTGTCCGGACCCGCCATCGTCTGCGCGCAGGTCGGCAACGTGAATACCGGCGCCTGCGATCCGGTCGCGGAGATCCGCACGCGCCTGCGCGGCAGCGATGCCTGGCTGCATGTCGATGGCGCCTTCGGCCTGTGGGCGGCAGCGACACCGACGCTCGCATCGGCGGTGCGTGGCGTGGAGGTTGCCGATTCCTGGGCTACCGATGCACACAAGTGGCTCAACGTGCCGTACGACAGCGGCCTGGCGTTCGTGCGCGACGCCGAGGCGCTGCGCGCAGCGATGGCGATCACCGCCGACTATCTGCCGACAGCGTCGGAGTTCCGCAATCCGTCGGACTACACACCGGAACTGTCGCGACGCGCGCGCGGCGTCGAGATCTGGGCCGCGTTGCGCGGACTGGGCCGACAGGGCGTTGCTGAACTGGTGGAGCGGAATTGCCGGCAGGCGCGGCGCTTCGCCGAGGGTCTGCGCGCGGCGGGGTTCGAGATCCTCAACGAGATCGTGTTGAAC
>JACMKK010000481.1 GCA_014380115.1 Luteimonas sp.
CCTCGGGCACGGCGATCGCGGTGGCGGCGCTGTCGCCGGCGACGCGTCTGTATGTCGCCGAACCGAGCGGCGCGGCCGAGACCTTCGCCTCGCTGCAGCGCGGCGAGCGCGTCACCGAGTTCACGCCCGATACCGTCTGCGACGGCTTGCGCGGCACGCTCGGCGCGCCGAACTTCGAGTTGCTGCGCCGCTACGCGGTCGAAGCGCTGACCGTGGACGATGCCGACACCATCGCCGCGATGCGCCTGCTCTGGCAACGCGCCAAGCAGCCGGTGGAACCCTCGTCGGCGATCGCGTTCGCCGCTGTGCTCGGCCATCGCGAACGTTTCGCCGGGCAACGCGTCGGCATCATCCTGTCCGGCGGCAACCTCGACCTCGACGCGTTGCCGGCGTTGTTCGCACTCGCTGCGCCGTTGACCACGCCTTAGCGGCGCGCTGCGTAGAGTCGCGCGCACTTTCATCGCGATCGTCCCGAATGCCCCACGCATTGCGTTCTCCCGGCCTCCGGGTCGCGATCCTCGCCCTGGTACTGGCATTCGGCTTCCTCGGTAGTCGCGGCATCTGGGATCCCGACGAGGGGCGCTACACCAACGTCGCGCTCAACATGCTCGACAGCGGCGACTGGCTCAACCCGCGCCGCAACGACGAAGTCGGACACTGGACCAAGCCGCCGCTGACCTACTGGGCGATCGCCGCCAGCGTCGCGGTGTTCGGCGCCAACCCCTGGGCCGCGCGCCTGCCCGCGGCGTTGTCCTACCTGCTCTGCGTCTGGCTGGCTTGGCGCATCGCGGGGCGGCTGACACCCGGCGCGCAGGCGCAGGCGGCGGCCGTGTACGCGACGATGCTGTTCACCGTCGGCGCGTCAACGCTGATCACCACCGACTACCTGCTGGCCGCGTGTACGACGCTGGCGATGTGCGGCTTTGTCGAGGCGCGCTTCGACGATCCGCCACGCGCGGCGCGGTGGATCGCGTTGATGTGGCTCGGCTTCGCGCTCGCCTTCCTCTGCAAGGGCCCGGTGGCGCTGTTGCCGCTGCTGGTCGTGGTCGTCTTCGATGCGTCGATGCCGCGGCGCCACGAGCATCGCCTGTTCGATGCCAGCGGCATGATCCTGTTCGCGCTGCTGGCGCTGCCCTGGTACATCGCGGTGATCCACGGCAATCCCGGCCTGTTCGAATATTTCATCGGCGATGAGGTGGTCAACCGCGTGACCACCAACGAATTCGGCCGCCACGGCGAATGGTATGGATGGGTCGAGATTTATGTGCCGACGCTGTTGCTAGGCACAGTGCCGTGGACGCCGTCGCTGCTGCGCTGGGCGCGCGCCCTGCCGGCATCGATGCGGCATTGGTGGCGCGACCAGCAGGCACGCGATGGGCAGCGCGGCGCACTGCTGCTCGCGCTGTGGGTGCTGTTGCCGCTACTAGCGTTCTGCTTCGCCAAGTCGCGCATGCCGCTGTACCTGCTGCCGCTGTTCGTGCCGCTGGCGATCATCGTCGCGCAACAGCGGCAAGCCGAGGGACGTCCATTGCCGCCGTTGCGCTGGCTGCTGGCCTGGGTCGCGCTGCTACTGGCATTGAAACTCGCCGTTGCGCATTGGCCGACGCACAAGAATGCCGAACACTGGGCGACGGCGATCCGCGAGCGGGCCGGCCCGCGCGTGCACGAAATCCTGTTCCTCGAGGACATGGCGCGTTATGGCCTGCACTTGCATATGGAAACGGGCACGGAGATCGAGAAGATCTCGCTGCAGCCGCGCGTGCACGCGCGCTTCAATCCCGAATACGACGGGACGCTGGCTAAGGAACTCGCCGAACATAGGCCGGAGGCGGTCTGGGTGTGCAAGCAGGCGCGCTGGGCAGAAGTTCGCGCGCGCATGGCCACGCAGGGCTATCGTGCCGTTGCGCTTGGCACGCCCTACCGGGGCCGCGTCATCTTCAACGTGGTGCCGATCGTCAACCCGTCGGATTGAGCGGCGATTCGTCTAACCGCATGGGTCTCTTACGGGTCGTGTCATTGCCCCTGCGGCAACCGCTGCAGGCCTTCGCGCATCAGCAAGCGCGTCATCGCCGCGCGTTCGGGGAGCGGACGCTGCTGCGCGGCATCGAGCAGCCAGCGCAGCGACTGGCAGCGCGCCTTGCGGTTGTCCGCCGTGTTGCCCTCGGCATTGAGGCCGGCGACGAAGCCGTCGTGCAGGATCGCCGCGCTCACCCCCGCGGCCTTCAACGATTGCTTGGCGGCCGCCTCGTCGTAGGCCTGCGGTGCGTTCTGGCTGCCAGCAATGAGCAGGCCGGCCAGCGCGTTGGCAAAACGCTCCTGGCTGTCGGGACCGAAGCGCGACATCGCCGTATTGAGCCCGGCCAGGCTGCGATCGGCATCCGGGTCGAACAATGCGCACAGTGCGCTGGCTTCATCCGGCGTCCGTGACGCCGCGTGCACGGCCTGGAAGAAGGTATCGATGTCGCGATCCGGCGCGCGGCGCACGATGTCGTCGCCACCGGCCACCAGCATGTCGGGATCGAACGTCCAGTCGCCGAGATCCTGCGCGGCAACCGGCATGGCGACGGATGCGCCGAGGCAACAGGCGAACAGCAGGGCACGCAGTGGATTGAGCATCATGATCATGGACACGTTGGCGTTGCCGCGAATCTAGCCAGCGCTGCCTGAACCCCCGCACGTCACGCCAACCGCAGGTTGTCAGCCGCCGCGATCACTGCGCAGTGCGCGGCTGCGGCGATCGTCGTCGGCTGCGGCGCGCGCCGCGACGACGCTGAACGCGACGATACCGACGATCACCAGCACGGCACCGAACAACGCGCGACCCTGCGGCCAGGTCTCGCCCAGCCACCACACACCGATCGCCGTGGCGAACAGCAGTTCCGCGGCCTGCATCGCTTCGGCCGCGGCCAAACCGGTCGGGTTCCGGCGCACCATGCCGGTCGCCTGGAAGAACAGCACGGTCGCGATGATGCCAGCGCCGATCGCCACGCCGGCGGCGAGCCAGACCTGGCCCTGCGGCGGCGCGCCGGATGCGACGCCGGCGTGCAATGCCACCAGCAGCCACAGCGGCTGGCTCGCCAGTGTCATGCCGAACACGCGCTGTGTGGCATTGAGCTCGATGTCGGCACGTTCGAGGTGCAGCAACAAGCCGCGGTTGCCGACCGGGTATGCGACCGCGCTGATCGCCACGCACAACAAGGCGATCCAGCCATCGCGATCGAGCGCGCCGCCACCGTGCCCGAACTGCATCAGCAGCACGCCGGCGACCACGATGGCGCCGGCGATCAGCGCCGGCAACGGAATGCGTGCACGCGCATCGTCGTACAGCAGCGGCGCGCACAGCATGCCGGCGATCACAGTGAGCTGGAACGTGCCGGCAACGAGCCACGATGGCCCGCTCGCTGCGGCATACGTGAGGCAGACATAGAACAAGACGAAACCGATCGCGCTCCAGCCCAGCCACGGCAACGGATGGCGCACGATCGCGCGCCACACCGGCCGCACGCCACCCTGCCACGGCATCAGCAACCACAACAACGGCAGCGTGATCAGGTAACGCAAGGCCGCCGTCCAGGCCCAGTGGCCGCCCTCGACTGCAGCGGCGCGATTGAACACATAGGTACAGGTGAAAAACAGTGCCGACAGCAAGGCGATGGCGACCGCCGACAAGGCGACGCGACGCGCACTCGCTGCGACGGCGCTGCTCTCGCCGCTCAAGGCCGTTGCCGGATGCGGATCTTCGACACCGGCACGCTCACCTCGTCGAAGCCGCCGCTGCGGATCGGCGTGCCGGGTTCCGGCGCCCAGGCCATCGCGGTGATGACTTCCCAGCTCGAAGGCAGCAGCCCATCGTCGCGACGCTCGACTTCATACGCCGCTGCCGCTGCGCGGAACCGGGCGCGCCCCGTGAGCGTGCGTCGGCGCGTGGCCAGCGCATTGGTCGCGCCGAGCGCGCGCAGTTCGCGCATCAGCGACTGCACGTCGCCGTGGCCGCGCACGATCGTGTCGCGATCGAGCACCGGATCGCGGAAGCCGGACTGCATCAGCGCATCGCCGAACTGCGCGATCGTGGCGAACGGGCTGACGTGCGGCGCAGCGTCGGCCTGGGCGAAGGCATCGCGCAGCTCCTGCAGCGTCGCCGGCCCGAAGGTCGAACACAGCAGCAGGCCGCCCGGTTTCAGCACGCGGCGGAAACCGGCGAACACCGCCGGCAGGTCTTCGGTCCACTGCAGGCACAAGTTGGAGAACAACACGTCGACGCTGCCCGCGGCCAAAGGCAGCGCGCGTGCATCCGCGCACACGCGCCGCGGGCGCCGCGCGAGCGGGTGGCGCCAGTCGCGCGCGACTTTCGCGTGACGCAGCATCGGCAAGGCGAGATCCATCGCGATCACCTGCGCGCGCGGCCAGCGCGCCTGCATGGCGGCGGCCGCGGTACCAGGTCCGCAGCCCAGGTCGAGCACGACTTCAGGCACGCGCTGGTCGAGATAGTCGAGCGACTCCAGCAGCTGCGCCTCGATCGCGTGCTGCAATGTTGCTGCAGCGTCGTAGCTGTCCGACGCGCGCGAGAACGCGCGCCGCACCTGGCGTGGGTCGAACAGCTCGCTCATCGGGACTCGCGCTCCAACGCATCGGCGAAATCGACGATGTGCTTCGCCACTTCGGCGGCATGCGTCAGGAACGGCGCATGCCCGGCATGCTCGACCTGCGCGAACGCCGCCTCCGGCGTCATCTTCGCCGCCATGCGCATCGCCCGCGGATCGACCAGGCGGTCACGGCGACCAGCCAGCCACAGGCTCGGCATGCGCAGCGACGGCAGCTGCGCGCGCAGGTCGACGGTCTCGAGCAGGCGCAGGCCG
This sequence comes from Luteimonas sp., assembly GCA_014380115.1. Taxonomy (GTDB): domain Bacteria; phylum Pseudomonadota; class Gammaproteobacteria; order Xanthomonadales; family Xanthomonadaceae; genus Luteimonas. The sequence continues at coordinate 4,857 of JACMKK010000481.1, forward strand.
TCGGCGAGCACATGCGCGGCCGGCTCGCACCGCGCGAACAGGTCGCCGCGCAGCGTCCGTAGCGTCTGGCGCGCGTCGTCGGAACCGAAAGCCTCGAGCGCGACAAAGCGATCGAGCGTGCCGCGATAGTCGTTGCGCAGGCCTTCGCCGAAGTCACGGAAGATCTCGGCCGACACGCCGTATTTCCAGTCGTCGCCTTCGCCGCGCACGAAACGCGGCGTCGCGCAGTGCAGGATCAGGCCGCGCACCGCCTCGGGTCGCTGCAGCGCGGCCTGCAGTGCGAACAGTCCGCCGAGCGACCACCCCATCCAGACCGCTGGCGGCAGGCTTTCGAGCAGAGCGTCGGACACCGCGGCCAGCGAAAGCGGCGTCTGGTCGTCGCGGCTGTGGCCGTGCCCGGGCAGGTCGACCAGATGCAACGTGAAGTGCGCCTCGAGCAAGGGCCACAGCGGCGCGAATACCCCGCCGTGCATCGCCCAACCATGGATCAGCACCAGCGGCGGACCGCTGCCGCGCGCTTCTATGTACATCGTTCTACGTGCATGGAGTTGTGCGCGACCTCAGGCAGCCGCACCGCTGCGGCGTTCGGCGCGATCGCGCGCGACGGCCAAGGCTTCGACGAGGCCATCGACCTCGGCATGCGTATGCAGCGCCGACAGCGTGATGCGCAGACGCGCGCGGCCATCGGGCACGGTCGGCGGACGGATCGCGGTGACCCAGTAACCGAGCGTTTCCAGCGCCGATGCCATGTCCGTCGCGCGCGCGTCGTCGCCGCACATCAGCGGCTGGATCGGCGTTTCCGACGGCAGCAGTTCGAGTCCGTGGCGAAACGCCGCGCCGCGGAGGTGCGTGACCAGCGCGCCGAGCTTGTCGCGACGCCAGTCTTCGCGACGCGCGATCTTGACCGCCGCCAGCGACGACGACGCCTGCGCCGGCGGCAGCGCCGTGGTGTAGAGATAGGGTCGAGCGGTTTCGGACAAGTGCCCGATCAGGGCGTCGTCGCCGAGCACCGCCGCGCCGTAACCGCCGAGCGCCTTGCCCAGCGTCACCAGCTGCAGCGGCACCTCGTCGATGCCGAGCCGTGCCGCGGCCACGCTGCCGCGGCCTTCGGGTCCATGCACGCCTACGCCGTGTGCGTCGTCGACGTACAACATCGCTTTCTGCAGGCGCGCGGCCAGCGCCAATTCGCGCAGCGGCGCGACGTCGCCGTCCATGCTGAAGACACCATCGGTCGCGATCATCGCCGCACCGTCGACCGCGCCGCGCAGCTGCCGCACCGCGCCCTCGGCATCGGCATGCGGGTAGCGGCGCAGGCGGCAGC
>JACMKK010000482.1 GCA_014380115.1 Luteimonas sp.
ATTACAAGGACAGGATCCACTGGATCGCGTTCTTGATCTCGTTCACATCCTTGGTCTTGATGATTTTGTGATCTTCTTCGTGACCATCGGCGAACTTGGCTTTCTCGCCGGTCGTGATATGCGTCAGCAGACGTTTTTCGGCATCCGGCTTGCCCTTGTATCTCGCCGCGACCTCGCGGTAGGTCGGACCGTCTTTTTTGCGGTCGGCCGCATGGCATTTAAAGCAGCCCTCGCGGCGCAAGGTGGCGTCGGCGGCGGCCGCGTCGAACGCGAACGCGGAGGAGGAAAAAAGGGTCGCCGATGCCAGCGCGGCCACGGTGAGCGCCTGGCGAATTGAGAGTGTGCGTGTCATCGTTTTCCTACCTAAATATAGTCATGATTAAAACGCCGATTACCCCTTGGTCAATCCGGCAGCAATACATTCGGTTTCAATCATACCGATTTTGCCGCCGATTGTACGGCATACCCAAGAGCGGCGCTCAGGAATATTCCTACATATTAGGCGAGCATAGGCGCACGTGAGCATAAAAAAACCCGCCGTCCCGCGCCGCCCCATGCGGGCGACGTGAAAACAGCGGGTTGATCGCGCGGAGCGTGGCGCTCCGGGCGGGAACCGATTACGCTTCGCGCGAGCTACGCTTGCGTTCGTTTTCTTTCAGATAACGCTTGCGCAGGCGGATGCTCTTCGGCGTGATTTCGACCAGTTCGTCGTCGGCGATGAATTCGACCGCGTATTCGAGCGACATCTGGACCGGCGGCACCAGGCGCACCGCTTCGTCGGTACCCGACGAACGCACGTTGGTCAGCTGCTTGCCCTTGATCGGGTTGACGACCAGGTCGTTGTCGCGCGAGTGGATACCGATGATCATGCCTTCGTAGACTGGATCGTTGTGGACCACGAACATGCGGCCGCGATCTTGCAGTTTCCAGATCGCGTAGGCGACGGCGGCGCCATCGTCTTGCGAGATCAGCACGCCGTTGCGGCGGCCGGCCATTTCGCCCTTGTTATTGTCGACCGGTGCGTACTCGTCGAAAATATGGCTCATCAGGCCGGTGCCGCGGGTCAGGGTCATGAATTCGCCCTGGAAACCGATCAGGCCACGCGCCGGAATACGGTACTCAAGGCGCACACGGCCCTTGGCGTCCGATTCCATGTTCTGCAGGTCGCCGCGACGGCGGCCCAGTTCTTCCATCACGCCGCCCTGGTTGGCTTCCTCGACGTCGACCGAGAGCAGCTCGAACGGCTCGTGGCGCACGCCATCGACCATCTTGTAGACCACGCGCGGACGCGACACGGCCATTTCGAAACCTTCGCGGCGCATGTTTTCGATCAGGATCGTCAGGTGCAATTCGCCGCGGCCGGACACTTCGAAAATCGTGTCGTCGTCGGTCGGCGCCACGCGCAGCGCGACGTTGGCCTTCAATTCGCGGTCCAGACGGTCGCGCAGTTGACGGCTGGTGACGAACTTGCCTTCGCGGCCGGCCAGCGGCGAGTTGTTGACCATGAAGTTCATGGTCAGGGTCGGCTCGTCGACGGTCAGCATTTCCAGCGCGTCTGGTTTTTCCGGTGCGCAGATGGTCGAACCGATGCCGATTTCCTCGATACCGTTGATCAGGACGATGTCGCCGGCGACGGCTTCGTCGACGATCACGCGGTCCAGGCCCTTGAAGTTCAAGACCTGGTTGATGCGGGCCTTGATCGGGGTCGAGTCGGGACCGTTCATCACGATCACGTCTTGCAGCGCGCGCACGCGGCCGCGGGTGATGCGGCCAATACCGATCTTGCCGACGTAGGACGAGTAGTCCAGCGAGGTGATCTGGAATTGCAGCGGGCCGTCCTGGTCGTCTTCACGGGCCGGAACGTGCTTCAGGATCGCTTCGAACAGCGGCTTCATGTCGCCTTCGCGCACTTCCGCATCGAGGCTGGCGTAGCCGTTCAGGGCCGACGCGAACACGACCGGGAAGTCGAGTTGCTCGTCGGTGGCGCCGAGTTTGTCGAACAGTTCGAACGTGGCGTTGATGGCCCAGTCCGGACGCGCGCCCGGACGGTCGATCTTGTTGATGACGACGATAGGCTTCAGGCCCAGCGCCAGCGCCTTGCGGGTGACGAAGCGGGTCTGTGGCATCGGGCCTTCTTGGGCGTCGACCAGCAGCAGAACCGAGTCGACCATCGACAGCACGCGCTCGACTTCGCCGCCGAAGTCGGCGTGGCCCGGGGTGTCGACGATGTTGATGTGGGTGCCGTTGTATTCCACGGCGCAGTTCTTCGACAGGATCGTGATGCCGCGTTCTCTTTCGAGGTCGTTCGAATCCATCACGCGGGTTTCGACCTGCTGGTTTTCGCGGAAGGTGCCGGATTGGCGCAGCAGCTTGTCCACCAGCGTGGTCTTGCCGTGGTCGACGTGGGCGATGATGGCGATGTTGCGAATTGCGCGTTTAGTAGTTGACATGGTCGAATGAACTGGGAAGGTGCGTACTGAGGTACGAGGTGTACGAAGGTGTACGGTGTTTCTGATTTCTGGAACCCACTAGTATAACACGGGGAAACCCATATTGCGCTGCACAAGCCGAAAAAGGACTGTCGTTTCAACGGCTTGCCCTGGCGGACGTGGCGCCGTGGGCGCGCTCAATGACTTGCCGCGATCAGCCGTTCGGGCGCGAGGATGGCGAACTCCTGCAGCCTGGCGGTGCCGAGCAGGCTGGCGCCGTGGTAGACCCGCACCCGGCCCTGCTGCTCGGGCACGACGATGTCTTCCTTGCCCAGCGCCAGGCGCTGGCCGTTCAGGAAGCGGCTCGCCAGTGCTTCGCTCAGTCGCACCGCCGGAAAGCTCGACAGCAAGGCGTCGACCGGCGCCAGCATGGCCAGCGGCGCCGGGCTCGCCTGCAGCGTCTCGAGCGTGACCATGCCGGCGGTGGTCAGCGCGCCCACTTGCGTGCGCCGCAGCGCATTGAGGTGGGCGCCGCAGCCGAGCGC
>JACMKK010000483.1 GCA_014380115.1 Luteimonas sp.
ATTCTCCGAAGGACGGCACTCCCGACAGGCCCGCGACGCCGCGCCGGCGAACGCAGCGGACTGCAGCGGAGTGCGGCTAGGATGGCGCATGGACACCTCGCGGGACTGGAGCGCCGACGGCACCGCCGGATCGCGGCTGCGCGACTGGATGCGCGGCGTGCGGCGGATCTTCGTGCTGACGGGCGCGGGTTGCAGCACGTCCTCCGGCATTCCCGACTATCGCGACGCCGACGGTACGTGGAAGCGCAAGCCACCGGTGACCTATCAGGCCTTCGTCGACGAGCCCGCCACGTACCGGCGTTACTGGGCGCGCAGTTTCGTCGGCTGGCCGCGTTTTTCAGCGGCCCGCCCCAATGCCGCGCATCACGCGCTGGCTGCGCTGGAAGCCGGCGGCGCGTTGTCGATCCTGGTCACCCAGAATGTCGACGGCCTGCACCAGCGCGCCGGAAGCGTCGTGGTCGTCGACCTGCACGGACGCCTCGACGACGTCGTCTGCCTGGCTTGCGGCCAGCGCAGCCCACGCGACGACCTCCAGCGCGTGCTTGAAGGCGCCAATGCCGGATGGCGCGCAACCCACGCAGGCCTGGCACCTGATGGCGATGCCGATATCGGCGACGACGTTGCAGCCAGCTTCAAGCCACCGTCCTGCGACGTCTGCGACGGCATGCTCAAACCCGATGTCGTGTTCTTCGGAGAGAACGTGCCGCGTCTGCGCTATCAGGCTGCCGTCGCTGCATTGCAGGCATCCGACGCCATGCTGGTCGTCGGTTCATCGCTCATGGTGTATTCCGGTTACCGCTTCACGCGGATGGCCCACACAGCGAAATTACCGATCGCCATCGTCAATCGCGGCCACACGCGTGCAGACACGCTGGCGACGCTGAAGCTCGATGCCGATTGCGCGACGACGCTGGCCGACGCGGCAGGCATCACCTAAAGTCACGTGCCGGCGAACAGCCCACGATAGGCCGGCGCGATGTGGCCCAGCAGCACGCTGGCCGGCACCTCGACGGTCTGCGTGCCGTCTGCGTAAGGGCCGACCTGGTACGGCGGAAAAACGAAGCGCAGCGCCAGGATCCTGCCGTCGGCGCCGAGCACGGGTTCGAACTGGTCGAACGCTTCGGCCTCCGGCTGCGAGCCTTCGTCGATCATCTTGCCTGCCGTGCGGATCAGGTCCGCGCGCTCGGCGGGTGGCAGTTCATCGGCGTCGACACGCTGCGACAATGCGGCGTGCAGTTGCTCGCGCACAAACCCGGAAATGTCGCGCCAGCTGCCCGGATCGGGAACGAGGTCCGTGGCCTTGAGCAGCTTGTCCTGATCCGGCAGCCATACGAAACGCGCCACCAGCGGGTTGCCGTGCGCGCCACCGGTGTAACTGCTGCCGTCGGCCGCGACGGCGACGATCTTCGGGGTATCGACCACGGTGTTGAAGCTCAGCGACAGGTCGTAGGGCGCCGGCGGCTTGCGTTCGCCCATTTCCTGCACGGCCTGCATCAGGTCGGCGCGCGCGGCGTCGGCGTAGCGCCGCAGTTCCAATGCCAGGCCCGGATACTTCGCTGCGGCAGGCGGATAGCTGATGCCGATCACGTAGCGCGGTTCGCGCTCGATCACGTCCTTGAGCGGAGCCGCCTCGACGGCGACAGGAACCGCCGGCGCAGGCGTCGCCGTCGGCGCGCTCGCTTGCGGCGACGAGGACTCGCGCTGGCAGGCCGACAGCGCCGCAAGCGACAACAACACGATCAGTGGGCGAATCATCGTGGGGCTCCCTTCCCTGACACGATCTGGATGGCGCAGTCCGGCAAGCGCCGCAGCATAGCGGCCGCGGCGTGATGCCCGAATCGACATAAAAAAACCCCGGGCGTTTCCGCCCGGGGCTGGTATCGCGAACTTGGTGCGGCGAATTACATCGCCTGCACTTCGTCGGCCTGCAGGCCCTTCTGGCCCTGCACGACCTTGAACGAAACCTTCTGGCCTTCCTGCAACGACTTGAAGCCGCTGCCCTGGATCGAACGGAAGTGGACGAACAGGTCCTGGCCGCTTTCCGGGGTGATGAAGCCGAAGCCCTTGGCGTCGTTGAACCACTTGACGGTACCGGTCTGACGATCCGACATTTTGTTACTCCTTGGAACAGTTGATTGAATTGACACGGCCCGCATGGCGGTGCCGAGACTGTCGAGCAAGGGGTAACGCAAGGAGCGATGTAGCGGATCGAGCGGGTAGGCCCGGAGGCCGAACCGTAAAGCTTGGTGATCTACCGCATCGGAGCCACGGTGTACCGTGATCCCGGCTTTGAACAGTGGGCGCACCATACATCACTTTCCGCCAGAAGTGTGAATGGGGTTCGTCCCCGTTCCGGGCCGACCGCACTGGAGGGCGCCGTGGGCGCGACCGGGGCTTAGCGTGAAGGCCCGTGGCGGCCTAGGCGCCCCTACCAATCCTCATGCCGCGGCAGCAGCCCACGCAATTCGGCATCCGTGAGGTTTCGCCACTGGCCGGGCTTGAGATGGCCGAGCTTGACGTTGCCGATCCGCACCCGCAGCAGCTGCTTGACCCGGTATTTGAAGTGCGCCGCCATCAGCCGGATCTGCCGGTTGAGGCCCTGCACCAGCACGATGCGGAAGCCGAACGGCCCGAGCTTGCCGGTCCTGCACGGCAAGGTGGTCTCGCCGTGGATCGGCACGCCGCGGGCCATGCCGCGCAGGAACTCGTCGGTCACCCGGTGGTTCACTGCGACCAGGTACTCCTTCTCCAGCTTGTTCTCGGCGCGCAGGATGGCGTTGACGATGTCGCCATTGCTGGTCAGCAGGATCAGGCCCTCGGAATCCTTGTCGAGGCGGCCGATCGGGAAGATGCGCTGCTGGTGGCCGACGAAATCGACGATGTTGCCGGCCACCGCCGATTCGGTGGTGGTGGTGATCCCGACCGGCTTGTTGAGCGCGATGTAGACATGGCGCCGCTGTCCCTTGGCCGCGCTACGCGAACGCAGGGCCTGGCCGTCGACCTTGACCTCGTCGTCCTCGCCCACCTCGGCGCCGACGCGTGCGCGCTGGCCGTTGACCGTGACCCGGCCTTCGCCGATCAGCCGGTCTGCCTCGCGTCGCGAGCAGTGGCCGGTGTCGCTGATGTGCTTGTTGAGACGCATGCATGTCCTGGAGCCGACGCAGGACGCAGCGCCGAGGCAGTGGTGCTAAAGGACGCGCATGCTGCCACAGCGAAGCCGCGGGATGGCCCGGCTCAGGCCAGCAGGTCGGAATACTCGTGGTGCTTGCGCAAGTAGGCTTCGGCGAAGGCGCAGGCAGGCCTGACCTTCCAGCCCTGCGCACGTGCATGCTCGAGGGCGGCCTTGGCCAACTGCGCGGCGATGCCACGGCCACCGATGGCGGGTGGCACCTCCGTGTGCGTGATCACCATGACCTCGCCCTCGCGCTGGTAGTGCAGCTCGGCCTGCTGGCCGTCCACCGAGATCGTGAAGCGGCTTGCGGCTGCGTCATGCGCGACGCGGCTTTCGGTGCCCGCGTTCAACGGCTGTCCCGCTTGCCCTGGGCGTGGCGGTCCTGCGTACCGATGCTGCCCTGGATGGCCTGCATCCGGCTCTCGCCGGCGTGCAGTTCCTCGGCCTTCTGCGCCGCTTCCGGCGACTGGAAGCCACTCTGCGGGACGTGGCCGTGCTCGGGATCCAAGGTCTGCCAGGGTTGCGGCTGGCGGTCATGCGCCTGCTTGGCCTTGAGCAGCTTGCGGGTATTGGCGAGGGCCTGCTGCGGGGTGATCTTGCGCGGCTTGGCGACCGACTGGGTCTTCGACGGCCGTTTCGCCGGTGTGGCCTTCGCAGTGATCTTTTTCGCGACGGCCTGTGTCGCCGCGGCCTTTTTCACGGCGGTCTTCCTCACAGCGACCTTCTTCGCTGCGGCCTTCTTCGCGGTTGCCTGCTTCCGCGGCGCGCTCTTCTGCGTCATTTTTTTGGCGACGGGGCGCTTGGCAACCGTGCGCTTCGCGGACGCGGCGGACTTCTTCGGCACGGTCTTGCGCGCGACTTTCCTCGTCGCGGACTTCGTCGCGGCGGCTTTGGCACCAGTGCTGCGCTTAGCGGGTTTCTTGGCGGCTGGCGCCTTCGCTGCCGGCCTGCGCGAGGCTTTGGCTGTCGCCGGGGCTGCCTTGCGTGCGGTCTTCTTGCGCGCTGTGGCGGCGCTCTTGGTCGATCTCTTGGTAGATCTCTTGGTCGAACCGGATCCGGTTTTCACAACACGCTTGGTCGCCATACCTGCCCTCCGGGCATTCGGATTTGCCTCCAACAACTAGCATGGGCGGCATTCACGACGGGTGAGCGATGCAAGCCTGGCCGCCACACGACGTCAGCAAACGGTGTCGCCTCGGCAACAACTGACCCTCCGTGTCATCCCGCGGCTCGCCGCGCACCCCGTAAACGGTTTGGCACGAATGATGCTGATCCCCCTGCAGGCAAATCCAGGGGCACACCTTTATGTCCATGCAAGACCATCCCGTCGTGGACGGCATCAGCGATGACCTCGCGGTCGCGCGCCTGTTCGAACTCTCGCGCAGCGGCGAAACCGAGAACCGCGAGTTCTGGGAACTCGACAGCGTGGTGCAGGAGCGCCTCTTGCAGGCCTACGGCGTGGCCGGTGCGCTCGACTACGTGACCCAGACCGCTTCCAGCTGAGCCCCTCCCGGCTGCGCGCAGTCCACGACCATCGCTCAGCCGAAAGACGGGCTGAGCAGCCGATTCACGAATACGGCCGCCACGCGCGGCTCCATGACCAGCGTAAATAGCACGCCATAACCGGCGCCCCACAGGTGGGCGCTGTGGTTGACGTTGTCGCTGCCGCGTTTGTCCATCCAGATGCTGTAGCCGATGTACAGGGCACCGAAGACCACCGCGGGGATGCCGATCGGGATCAGGAAGATGTAGATCTTCGACCAGGGGTCCACGAGGATGAAGGCGAACAGCACCGCCGATACCGCCCCAGACGCGCCGAGGCTGCGGTACTGCGCATCGTGGCGATGGCGCAGATAGGTCGGCAGGATCGCGACCACGATCGCCGACAGGTAGAACAGCACGAAGCCGATCCAGCCGATGTACGGCAGGAACAGGCGTTCGATCTGGCTGCCGAAGAAATACAGCGTGATCATGTTGAACAGCAGGTGGCCGAAGTCGGCGTGGATGAAGCCATGCGTGACCAGGCGGTCGTACTGCTTGCGACGGTCGATCGCTGGCGGCCACAGGATCAGCCGCTCGAGCAGCTTCGGATTGTTGAACGCCGCCCACGACACCAGGCCGGTAACCACGATCAGGATCAGGGTGATCGACAGAGTCATGCCGCGCTCCGATAGTTGTCCTGCATGGGATAGGTGCGGGCGTACAACGCGAACGCTGCGGCAGCGAGGAAGGCGAAGCCGGCGAAGAAGAACATCAGGAACGCGTTCTCGCTGAGGCCGGTAGAGGCGATGTGGGAGATCACGGTGTCATTGCGCACTGCGGCATTGGTCAGCAGTACCCACAGATTGCCGAAGGTGACCGACAGGTACCAAAACGCCATGATCACGCCTTTCATGGCATGCGACGCCTGGCTGTAGGCGAATTCCAGCGCGGTGGCCGATACCAGCACTTCGCCGAAGGTCAGCAGCAGATAGGGCCACGTCTGCCACGCCAGCGAAGTCGACGCGCCGCTGTCGATATGCAGCTGGATCGCGCCCGCCCCGATCCAGGCGAGGCCGGAGAACGCGATGCCCCAACCCATGCGCTTCAACGCAGTGGGTTCAAAGCCCATGCGCCGCAATGCCGGATACAGCACGATGTTGTTGAACGGAATGATCAGCATCACCAGCAGCGGATTCAGCGCCTGCATCTGCGCTGGCTCCTTGACCAGCCAGCTCGGCCACCACCAGGCCTCGTGCGGAACGCGCATCTCGTTGCCCTGCAAGATCCAGGTCGAGGCTTTCTGGTCGAACAGCGACCAGAACGGCGTCACCAGAGCGAACACGATCAGAATGCGCAACACGGCACGCACGCCCTCGACCGCAACGTCGGGATGCGAACCGCGCGCGCGCTCCAGTTGCATGGATGTCCCGATGCCGCCGAAGACAATCAGCGCACCCAGGGCCAGGCAGGCAGTGATGACGAATTCAAAATTCTCCGGCCACCACGAGGGCTTGATCGCCCAGCACAGCAACATGCCGACTGCCAACGCCACGCCTGTTGAGGCGACGACCAGTCCCGGCCGGCCCTGCCCTGCTTGTCGCGCGCGCAGTGCGGATATGGACACGTTGAGAAAGGAATCCGGATTGGACGGCGCCGGTGGCACGCGCACGTATTGTTTCCGGCCCGTCCAGAAGATGACGGTGGCGATGAACATCAGGATGCCGGGGATGCCGAACGCCACCGCCGCGCCGTATTGGCGCAGGAAGATCGGCATCAGCAGCGAGGCGAAGAACGAGCCGAAATTGATCGTCCAGTAGAACGCGTCGAAGACGATCTTGGCCCTGGCCTTGTTGCTCTGGTCGAACTGGTCGCCGACGAACGACACCACCAGCGGTTTTATGCCGCCCGAGCCCAGCGCGATCAAAAACAGCCCGGTGTAGAATCCGTTGCGGTTGCCCTCGAACATCGCCAGGCAGGCATGGCCGGCGCAGTACACCAGCGAGAACCACAGCACGGTGTTGTACTTGCCGAAGAACCGGTCCGAGAGCCAGCCGCCGAGCAGCGGGAAGAAGTAGACGCCGATGACGAAGGTGTGGAACACGTCCTTGGCGATGCCCGCGCGCTCGGCTTCCGGCGCGTACAGCAGCAGGCTGCCGATCAGGAACGGGGTCAGGATGTTGCGCATCCCGTAGAAGCTGAAACGCTCGCAGGCTTCGTTACCGATGATGTAGGGAATCTGCCGGGGCATCCGGCCCTGGCCGGTGGTGGCAACGGCTGCGGTGGTCGACGTCATCTTGTCGCGGTCCTGCTGGCGGGTGTGAAGGCGCCAAGCCTAACCCATCGATTGCCGCGCCCACCGTTCAGCGCCGCATGGTCGGACCACCCAACCGTGCGTGCGCTGTGCGCAAGGCGATCGTGCGCGCCGCTCGCTAGGGCCCATCGGTCAGGCCATCGCGTTCGTAGAGGACGGCGAACGAGGGACGCGCCTTCAGCCTGGCCGCAAGCGCGGCGAGTTGCGGCCATTCGGTCGCCGGCCGCGGCATGTTGCGCGACCAGCGCATCAACATCACGAGGTAGAAGTCGGCCGCGCTCAAGGCATCGCCGAGCAAGTGGGGGCCGTTGGCCGCGAGATGCGCGTCAATACCAACCCGCAAGGCTGCGACGCGCACCGTCACCGTGGCGCAGGCTTCCGCCTGCGCTTCGCCCGCGCGCTCGTGCGGACACCACCCCTGCCGGAACAGCGGCTGCACCGCATCGGCCGGGTGCAGCACCACTGGTAGTAACCCATGCGCGCTGTACCGCCGGACACGGGCGCGAGACCGGCATGCGGATGCTGTCGGCCAGATACAGCGACAAAGCCGCCGCCTCGTAGCGCGGTGTGCCATAGATCATCAAGGTCGGCACGACGCCTTTCGGATTGATGGTCAGATACTCGGGGCGCTTTTGCTGACCGATCGAGGTGTCGATCAACCTCAATTCGTGCGGCAGGTCGAGTTTGATCAACAACCAATGCACCAGCATGTTGGCGGCGCCGGGTGCGTAGTAAAGCGTATGCATGCGGGGTTCCATTGTGGGACGAGTCGATGCCGCTATCGTCGCCCGTACCGAGATTCCGGAGCAGTGTCCGGCTTCGAAGCCGGCTCGCCTGTGCCCGCATTGACGATCCAGCACCTGGCACTTGGGCAGCGGTGACGATTGCAGGCATCATCGGAGACATTCCCCAGGCATGGTTCGACACATGATCCGCAAACCCGCGTTGACCGCACTGCTCGCCCTGTCTTCGACACTGATCCTTG
>JACMKK010000484.1 GCA_014380115.1 Luteimonas sp.
CCGTCCTCGCGCCAGCCGATGCCGAACAGCATCGGCCCCAGCCACGAATCGAATCCCGTGTAGACGCTCGCGTTGAGGATGCCGTCGTCGAAGGCCATGTCTTCGCGGCGCTCCCAGGCATTGCCGTATTCCAGCGTGCCGCCGACCAGCGCGGAGCGGCCGAAGAACTCGGCGAGCTGGTAGGTATAACCGGCAAGCAACAAGGCGTAGTGCTGTCCTGTGAGCTCGTTGAGCCTGAAGCCGGAAAGGCGCGCGCGGCCACCCAGTCGGTACCGGCTTTGTATGGGCAGCGTACCGGACGTGGTGGCGTGATACCTGGCACCGAACTGCACCGCATGCTTGCCGAAGCTCTTCGCGCCGATGGTGTCGAAATCGACCTGGTCGAATTCGGTATCGCTGCCGAGCCAGTCGCGCGAAATGGTGTAGCCGAGCAAGCCGTAGTAGCCGTTACGCGGAAAGAACAGGCTGTCGAGCCTGTCGATCGTCATGGACGCAAACAGGTTGCCCTGTTCGAAATCGAATTCCTCGAGCAGCGGATCGCCCACTTCCACTCTGGCGCGTCCGCTGGAGCGCTGGACGCCGATCGTCGCAGCACCGTAGTTGCCGAACTCATGCGCCGCACGCAGTTCTAGTTCGACCGCACGCACGTCGTAGGTGGCGACATTCTCACCGTTGGCGTTGAACACATGGATGTTCGGGTTCTCGTAACCCAGGCGGGCATAGAGCAGGTTGTGGTTGGCGATGTCCAAGGGATGGTAGTACTCGCCTTCCAACGCCGGCTCGCTGCCGACCGTGACCGAGATCCGCCCTTCGGCGCCCCGGCGCGTAAGCGGCGAGAACAGTACGGCCGCCCGCAGGTTGCTTTCGAACGTTCCTTCGAAGTCGGTATTGAGCGTGAGGCCGACCTGCAGGTAATTCGGACCCTGCGGCTTGGGTCTGGCGCGCAACACCACGCCCGTGCGTCCGTCCTCGCGCACGACTTCGTACGTGATGCTGGACAACGTCCCCAGGCCGTAAGCCCGCAGCAGACGCGCCTCCACGCGCGCAGTATCTAGCGGTTCACCGATCGGGATGGGCACCTGCGATAGCAGCATTTCGTCGGCGTAATCGGTTTCGTTCTCCAGTCGCACGAACTCGACCACTGGATGGCCCGCAGCCGCTTGCGGGCGCGCCTGCACCGAAGCTGCATAACGGTCCGCCGGCACCGAGAAGCTCGCCAACCGGCCGCGAGACGCTTCTGCGGCCTGTGCTCCGATCGCCAGCGCCTCGCGCGCCTTGGTGAAGTCGCCGGTGGCGACAGTGTCGCCCAGTTGCGGGACGATCAGCACGTCTCCTTCGCGTAGCTCGGCGAGCTGTCGCCCGGTATTGCCGGTAGTCATCATGCCGCTGATCTGCGATATCACGTCCAGCAGGCTCGCATCGCGGTCGAGCTTCATCAGCGGCGTGCCGACATCGACCGCGATCACGACGTCGGCGCCCATCGCGCGCACGACGTCGGCCGGCACCTGGTTGGCGAGGCCGCCATCCAGCAGCACCCGCCCATCGACCTCGACCGGCTGAAAAATGCCGGGCAGCGACATGCTGGCCCGCATCGCCATCGCCAGGCTGCCGTGGTCGAGCACGACGCTTCCCCCGGTGTTGAGGTCGGTGGCCACGGCGCGGTATGGGATCGGCAGGAGATCGAAATCTTCGATGGCACTGACGCCCATCGTCGAGTGCTCGAACATCGCGAGGATTCGCTCGCCCTGCAGCAGGCCGGGCGACACCTTGATGCCGGTTGCACGGATGCCGACGCCGATCGTGGCGAGGCCCTCGCGGTCGTCCTGCTTGCGCCGGAACGATCGCTCCGGACGCTCGAGGGAATCGTCGAACAGGCGCTTCCAGTCGGTGGAGACGACCAACTCCTCCATGTCGTCGACCGACATCCCTGATGCGTAGAGTCCGCCGACCAGCGCGCCCATGCTGGTGCCGGCTACGCAGTCGATCGGAATGTGCAGTTCCTCGATCATGCGCAGCACGCTGATGTGCGCGATACCGCGGGCACCGCCGCCGCCGAGTGCCAGACCGATGCGCGGCCGCGTGTCTCCGGGGAGCCGCGTGCCACACGTCACGCCGTCGGGCATCACGGCTTCCTGCCTGGATTGGGCCATCGCTACGCCGCCGGTCGCCATCAGGCCACAGAGGAGGCCCCTTGCCACCGTACGAGGCAAGAACCGTGCCCGCCGGCGTGTTACAGGGCGAGCGATTGCCATAGACGCCTACGCCTACAGCTACCGGAGCATTGCTTTATCCC